>NZ_PUFI01000001.1:0-1303 GCF_004354645.1 Leuconostoc fallax
TTTCTTTTAAAAACTTTCGTATCTCTGTAAATGAACGTGGTGGTATGCTGATCTTGAAAAAAGCTTCATCCCAGGTTTTTAATTCTTTACCACAAATACTACATTTAATGGTCATTAGTATTACGCCCCTTTCTTAGAATGGCAAAAGCAATAATGAATGCAATTAGTGAACCTGACAATAATAATATAGCAACAACATCAATAAAATTTTAATCCGACATTTTATTGATGTTTTTACTAGCATACTGTTGTTTCTGCCAATTTGACTTGATATATTCTTTAATAAAAAGCGTATTTCTTTCAGTTAGAAGTTCGAACCAGCCAGCTGGTGCTTCCTCAGACATGCAATAATCTGCAAAGTCTTTTAAATGCATAATTTCATTTTCAGAAATAAAAGCCAACATGTCACGTAAGGCTTGGCGCTTATCGCCAGTAGAAAGAGCTAAGCAACTCTCTAAATCAAAGCCTCCAAAGGTCTCAATATCAGCATTATCATACTGATATTTTTCAGGATTATCCATATGTGTCAAGTACCTAACAGCGCCAGTTAAACTACTAATTCTTTGAGGAGCAGGCGCCCTTAAAGACCTAGCAATTTCATCAATTTGTTCAAAAGATTTGTTCCCTTTATAGTTCAAAACAAGATGATAGTGAGATTTTTTCTTTTCTCCATCAGGGTTAACATCTTTATCATGTAAGGGACTGACAGCAATAGGCTCTTGCCTGATAATATCTTTCCAATTTTCAGGAAGACTTTCAGGATAAACAACAATACCCCAATTACGACCACGTTTATAAGGCTGTTTTGTTTTGGGATTTTTATTCGGACGAGGTACCGTCCAATCGATTTTAGATTCACTTTTCATATGTTATAATTACCTCACAGACTTTTAGATTGCGTCCTATGCACAGGGCGCTTTTTTTATTGCCTATAAATAGTTCCAGCTTCTGCAACCTGATTAACCAAAAAATTAACCAATCCAGATTTAGTCATGCCATATTTCTGGGCCAATTCTTCCAGCTTTCCATTAGTTTCAACAGGTATAGACAAAGTAATTTTTTTCTTTTCAACTTCAACCATCAAAAAACCTTCTTTCTTACTATTTTTATCTCTATTCCATCATTATATTATACATACGTTAGAAATACAACATTTTTTATAAAATCTCAAAACCTCCCGAAAACCCCTAACCTAAAAGGTTTCTTGAAAAAAGTATTCTGTTTAATGGACAATGGACACATGGGGGGTGTCGTAGTACCCCCATGTTTTTCGCCCAATTTTTATCCCACTCAAACCAAACCA
>NZ_PUFI01000008.1:0-4764 GCF_004354645.1 Leuconostoc fallax
ATTAAGAAAGTATTAACATTAAAAATCAGCACAAAAAAACACAACTAGATTTACTAGCTGTGTTTCAGTACATTGAAAACTAAATATACTCTTGATTGATAAAATAATGCCTTCGACAACGTTATTAATAAGAATCAAAATTTAAAGTTATTTTCAATAACCTAATTTTATATGATTATCAACGATCAATCAAGCGCAGGTACAGAGAGAAAAGTCTGGTACTGTGTTGAAGAAAATCATAAGACCGATGAGATGAGCACTTATAGTGGCATATAAGTTGCGCCTAAGGCTTATGTCGCGACATATTGGATGTGAAAATTCTATAAAGTAAGTGAAAAATCAAGATATGCAGTGAGCCATAAGTATTACCTAAAAAATTTACTTGTTTACAGAACTTTTCAGGAACATAATAAAGATAATCACTATTATTGAATTGAGGGAACAGTTTTGATAGATACTATAAAAATTTACGGAGTAGCTTCTTATAAGAAACAAGTGAATATTAATGCAAAAAAATTAAATTTTATTTTTGGGAGTAATGGAAGCGGAAAAACAACATTATCTAATATTTTAGGAGGCCATTTAAAATCTGATGGGTGTACTTTTTCAGAAGTCGAAAATGATCAAATTTTAGTTTACAATAAAAAATTTGTGGAGAAAAACTTTAGCTCTGATGTGCCGGGAATCTTTACATTAGGCGAAGAATCTGTAGAAACCAAAAAGAAACTTTCGGAGTTAAAATCTCAAATTAAGGATAAACAAACCGAGGTACAAAAAAAGAATAGTACAATATCAAAATTATATGAGAAGATGTCAATTCAGAAAACTGAAGCCAAGGATGTGTGCTGGAGTTTGCAACAAACATTTGGTAATCAGTTTTCCAAAGCTTTAGTTGGTTTTAGGAATAATAAAGAAACGTTTTTTAATGGGCTACTTTCAGCATGGGAAAAAACAAAAGGGAATCAGCAAACATTGAGTCTAGACACTTTATTTGAAAGCTATTCCTTATTATTTCAAGATGATTCTAGCGTTTATGAAACATTTAGTAAAATTAATCTACACAATGTTATCAGTTTCAATAATAATGTTATTTTACAAAAACATATTAGTGGTAGTTCCGAATCTCAAATCGGCATTTTTATTGATTATTTACAAAACAGCGATTGGGTTAGGGCCGGGAAAGATTATATAGATGGCGATAGGAACGAATGTCCTTTTTGTCAACAAAGTTTACCTACCAATTTCCGTAAGCAATTGGAAGAATATTTTGATGAAACATTTCAAGAAGATGTTCATACATTGAATACTTTCATTTCAAGCTATAATTCATTCGTAAAAAAATTAATTTGGAAACTTACAGAATTTACTAACAAAAATATTCCATTTTTGAAATTCAACAAATTGATAGTTGAAATCACTAATATTGAAACATTATTTAAATTAAATATGGAAAAACTATCGTATAAAAGTGAACATCCTAATGAGTTAGTAGAATTGGAGTCACTAATACCTGTTTGTGAACATGTTAATGAAATTATTGACAATATGAATAGCTTAATCGAGAGAAAAAATCTTGCAGTACGAAATCAAAAAGAAGAACGAAATGAATTTAAAAAACAATTATGGACATTTTTGGCGGTACGAGCAAAAATAACTTTAGAGTCTTATAAAAAAAATGTAGATGGTACTCAAAAGGGTATTGATTCTATTTCTGAAAATATTGCAATTATTTCATCGGACACTAAAAAATTAATTCAAGATACAGAAAAATTAGAGAGAACACTGACTTCTGTTACTCCTACAATTGAAATTATCAATAGATTACTGAATAATTTTGGATTTCAGGGATTTAAATTGACAACTAATACAACGGAATCATCAAGTTACAAAATTGTCCGTTCAGATGGAAGTGATGCTAAAAAGACATTAAGTGAGGGTGAATATAATTTTATTACTTTCCTGTATTTTTATTACTTAATATATGGAAGTCAATCACCAGTTTCAGATTTGCAAAATAAAGTAATCGTTATAGATGATCCAATCTCAAGTTTGGATAGTGGGGTATTGTTCATTGTTAGCTCTTTGGTTAAGAAAATTATTAATGACTGTCGTAATAATAAAGATATTAGCCAAGTTTTCGTTTTAACGCATAATCTTTATTTTTATAAAGAAGCAACGTTTTTGGGTAGTCGAGCAAAGTATAAGGACGATGAAGTTTTATATGGACGTTTAATAAAAAATGATGAGCAAACAGCTCTTATTACTTATGCAGAGAATCCTGTACAAAGTAGTTATGAGCTTCTTTGGAAAGATATTAAAGACGAGAATAGCTCTAGTGCAACTTGTTTTAATAGTATGCGTCGTGTACTAGAACATTATTTTAAAGTCATGGGTGGGGTTGATTACGAAAAATGTATTGATGAATTTGAAGGTGTTGAAAAGATATGTTGTAAATCTTTGATTTCAGTTATTAATGATGGATCGCATTTTATTTCCGATAATTTTGTGATTCAATTTGATGCTGAAAATATAAACAGATATAAAACTGTTTTCAAAAAAATTTTCATATGCTTAAATCAAGAAAATCATTATCTGATGATGATGAAGTAAAATTTTAGGCGATGTCGCATAACATCATACATTAAAAATATAGAGATAGTAACTAAAATACAATATAATAAGTTTAATTTTATTTTTAAAATAACAGTTCGGAGAAACTTTTTTAATGAATAAATGCATTCTTTGTAAATTAGATTTGAATAAGCAAAACAAAAGTGTCGAGCATATTACATTAAAAGCATTAGGGGGTAAACAAAAAACTAAAAATGCTTTTTGCAAGGATTGTAACAATAAATTAGATCAATATTTAGATGATCCTTTTAGGCAATCATGGACTAACATAAATAACTTTTTTTCCAACAAAGAAGGTCAAATTAGACTTAAAGAATCCGTGAGTGGAAAATATTATAATCTTACTTTTGACGCTTTTCAAAGAATGAAAGAAATAAAATTAGCTGATGATTCTTTTTTGGATAAAGAAAATGGTGACGTTGAGGGGATTTTTTTATCAAAATCTGATGCTAAAGCAGCGTATGAAAAAAATTCAAACTGATCCTACTCGTCAATGGACAATTAAAGAAACAACATCTTTCAATAATGAATATCAACAATATATAGAATTTGATGAGTATTTTTATGTTGAACTTTTTAAAATACAATTAGGATATATATTGGGGATTAAAAACTATTCTTGGGACAATATGAATTTTGCGATAAAATTATTCAGTAAATTACGAATTGAAGATACCAATAGTAGTCAAAGTAGTCTATTAAAAAAACGTATAAAAAAATGAGTGATTCACTAATTATACTATTTGGAAATAATTTTAAGTTCAATGAAGGACAATTTCAATTTAAAAATCAACCATTATCAGTTGTTCATAGAGGTCAATCTGAAGTAGTTGGAATAAAAAAAATTGATGAATATGAATTTATGCAACTTAATTTATTTGGCTGTATTCCAATTATATATCCGATACTCTCGAATAATTATGTGACGCAGAGAATACGCGAACTTTTTATTTCAGATTCAGATGTTTATGACATCGAAAGTTTAAACGATTTATTTAATTAATACAAAATCTAATATTTAAGCGATTACAGTTGTGAAATTATTAAATTACATTATCCATAGAAATATAGTTAAATTTTATGCCTAAAAATAAAGATACCGAATACCGTTATATCAAGACTCAAGTCCGACTCATTATTAAATCTATCATTCAAACACTAAAAAAAGATTTGGAATCAGTGGATTTAGAACAACAAGTGTATCTATTATATGTACCACAGCAACTTATCTCTAGCACAAGCAAGTTTTTATTAGAACAATTCGAACAGAATATTCAACAAGCTGGATATACAACACATATTGTTGATCAGTCATCACGTTTTGAGCAAGAAAATACCATAGTAGTTAAACTAGCAATTCCATGGAAGAATCATAATCATAAAAAGTTGGTGCAGTATTTAATTAACGAAAATGCGTATGTAGACAGCACGAGCTTTAAAGATTTAGAGCATGTACGAATTAAAGCAGATCAAAAATATCACGGAATCTAAAAAAATACAGATTATCAAATGTAAAAATTTGAAGTATCTGTATTTTTTTAGCAATTTAGTTGCGGAATCAAGATGTTATAAAGTATTGAATTAAAGACTAGAAACCGTGGACAGTAATTTAGCATTAGTGTATGACATTGCTACAATAGAATAAGAAGTGTCTTACAAATAAAAAATCAACCAGCGAAATTACAAAAATATTTCCGTAATTTTACCAATTGATTAAACATCTGGTAAATGACTTGCACTTAAAGTATAAACTTATAAGCATAAGGTGTGAAACAGGAGTTGAAATACTTCTGTAACATTCCTTGTGCTTATTCTTTTTGTCAAATACGAATGTTTATTAAGAAAGTATTAACATTAAAAATCAGCACAAAAAAACACAACTAGATTTACTAGCTGTGTTTCAGTACATTGAAAACTAAATATACTCTTGATTGATAAAATAATGCCTTCGACAACGTTATTAATAAGAATCAAAATTTAAAGTTATTTTCAATAACCTAATTTTATATGATTATCAACGATCAATCAAGCGCAGGTACAGAGAGAAAAGTCTGGTACTGTGTTGAAGAAAATCATAAGACCGATGAGATGAGCACTTATAGTGGCATATAAGTTGCGCCTAAGGCTTATGTC
>NZ_PUFI01000013.1:0-97906 GCF_004354645.1 Leuconostoc fallax
CTTGTATATCAATAGTCGTAATGATGGTATGTACTTGAATGCACCATATCGTGCACAAGGTGCTAAACGATATGCTTCAACGAAGACATATACAGGGCAACGTGTGCAAGTGACATTACAACGTAAAGATACTCACGGTGTAACTTGGTATCTCACTAAGGTAGATAGTAAGCAGTTGTGGGTAGACAGCCATGCATTTGCACCAACCTTCACGCGTAATGTGTCGCTCAATGTTAAAGTGAACAGTTCAAAACGTAATGATGGGATTTACTTAAACGCACCATATGGCAATAAAAAAGCCAAGCGTATTGCATCAACAAAGGCATACAATGGTAAGCGTGTAAAAGCTAGTAAAGAATATAAAGATGCTAAGGGAGTAACTTGGTATTTGGTAAACCTTAATAATAAACAAGTGTGGATTGACAAACGTGCATTTTAATTAATGTGCGGTATATTCTGCATAGGTGATCAATAAAAAGCATGACAGTCTAAGACTGCCATGCTTTTTTATTGATCTTTATGATTTTAACAAACGTGCATTTTGCCAACAATATGTTGTCAAAACATAACTTACAATCATGACGACAATCAACCAAATAACAGATTGGACTATATCATGCCATGTAGCCGTTTCGGCTAGAAAACTATCGGTGGCGATAAAAGCGAGATAATCACCAACACCATGAATCATCATAACTAAAATGATATTACCGCTCCATGCATAAATTTGGCCCATTATAATACCAAAAGTTATGGCAAAGATGACTTGACCAATAACGCCACTTATTGGTGCGCCAGCAAGAATGTTGGAGGTGTGCCACAGCCCAAATAGCAGTGATTGGCTCCAAATCGCCCATAATATGCGGTGTTTACTTTGTTTTAAGACACGATAGATGAGAATGAGTATGAAAAATCTAAAGATTAATTCTTCACCAACACCTGCCCTGAAGGCAAGTGAGAAAAAGCTTGGATGCCACGTTATCGCTTTTAATCCTGTAGCATTACTGCCCCAAAACATCATGATCACCAACAAAATTAACAAGCTTCCCCACCAATGACGATATAAATGAGCCCAATTTGGTCGAGGCAATACCACATTTGCAAGAGATAGACGTGTCGCCAACCATATAAATAGTAGTGGTAGAGCAATGACCCCATTCACTACAAACGCTTGTAACACATTATTTGAGAAATCATTGTTTAAGATCAACACGGATGGATAACTTGTATAACTGTCAAAAACAATGAGAATTAACCAAAAAATCTCGATAATGGTGCTACGACGTGAACTGGGTAAAGGCAAAGCAATAGTTGTAACGACTGGTAGTAATAATAGCCATGAAGCCAAAATGAGTAAGATACCCATGATATCGGATATGTGCTGAGAAAATCCCATGAGTAATTGTATTTGCACACACAATTTTTGCAAAGCAAGCGGTACAAGTTGAAGGTATAACGGTAGTGCAATCCAACTATAGATGGTCTGGCCAATTTGCGAATGAAAAGATTGTGTTAGTCGCTTAAGTGGTCCGCTGTTAAATAAATCAAATTTAGCACCAAAAAAGACGAGTACTAGACTAAAGACGATAAACCAAGTCATATCAACAATATGATGTACTTGCAGAATACAAGTCAGTAACATAACACTAATAGTTATTATGAACAGAATTGATCTAATGCGATGATGATAAAATTTTTGTAACAATGTAGACACAGTATAAATCCCCCTAAAAATCACCTTTTACTGATGTATAACATTCAAATTTTAGCGTAATACTGGTCGTAATGTACTAGAGTTTTCAATATTTATGAAAATATTAACTGAAAGTTTACAAATCAATTTGCTTTTCAATCCAACCGTGTCTATAATATATCCATAGATAATTAATATACACGAATATAGTATGAGGTAAGAAGAATGAGGTTGTGGAGAAGTGCGGAATGGCAGCGCGTACGATCAAGGCGTGGTTTGTCTATTTTATTAGTCGGGATTATGTTAATTCCAAGTTTATATGCTGTAATATTTTTATCGTCGCTTTGGGATACATACGGTCAATTGGATAAATTACCAGTCGCAATTGTGAATCAAGATAGAGCAGCAGTGGTTAACAATCAACAGTTAACATTAGGCGATGATTTAACGCAAAATTTGCTAAAAAAGAAGCCACTTAAATTAACAGAAACAACGGCTGCTAAAGCTAAAAAAGGCTTACATGATGGTAAATATTATATGACAATTACCATCCCCGAGGATTTTTCAAAAAATTCAGGGACACTATTAAATAGTCAACCGAAAGTATCACAAATCAAAATTGCTCAAAATGGTGGCCAAAGTTTTATTGCCGAAAAGATGACGGCTTCAGCGGCACAAAAAATTCACAGTAAAGTTGAAAGTTCACTACAGCAAGTCTATAGCGAAAACTTGTTAAGTGCATTGCAATCATCAAAAGATGGCTTCAAGAATGGAGCTAAAGGCGCTGATAAATTGCATAGTGGTCTCACGCAACTACAAGGTGGTAGTGCTAAGCTAGCAAGTGGTACGGATCAACTAGCAAGCGGTGGTCAATCACTTGCCAACGGCGTCCAAACATATACGCAAGGTGTTTCTCGAGCTCAAAGTGGCAGTCAAACTTTAACGAATGGTATTGGTCAATTACAATCACAATTACCAACACTTTCAACAGGTGTGAATCAATTAGCTACTGGTGCATCACGTTTGAGTACTGGTATTCAGCAATACACACAGGGCGTCAACAAAGCCTATGATGGTAGTACACAATTGTCTGCTGGTTTGAGTAAAATGCAAAATGCATTAAACAGTCAAGATACTGCACAATTACTGTCTGGTATCAAAACTTTTCAAAGTAGTTTGGACAAATTAGAATCTGGCCTATCCGCCACCAATTCGAGTGAGAGTGAACAGGCAAAAATTACCGCCTCCGTCACAAATCTGGCAACTCAAATTAAATCTCTTGCTAGTATTCAAAGTAAGTTAGCAAGTACGGCTAAAGCACAAAATTTAACGTCGCAACAAACACAGGCGTTGGAACAAGCTATTTTACCGACGGTATCTACCACGACACAAGCAATGGCATCTGATTTAGGCACCCTTACAACAGAGCTAAATACCATGAAATCAGGAACGCAGTCATTAACAACGTTGAAAGATAGTGTGGCGCAGTTGAATAACGGCTTTGGTGGGATTGCTTCAGGTGTAACGACGCTTGTCACCACGTCAAAATCAGGCGTGGCAACCTTAAATACAGGTGCAACATCACTCAATAGTGGTTTAGCAACCTTAAATACAAATGCGACTTCATTAACGAGTGGTGCTAATCAGTTGGCAGGCGGTTTAAATACCTTGAATCAAAAAATACCAACATTGAGTTCTGGTGTATCACAATTAGCATCAGGTAGCCAATCACTAAGCAGTGGATTAGGCCAATTGACCGCAAATAATACTTCATTAACAAATGGTGCTGACCAGCTGTCTAGTGGTGCTGCAGCATTGAATTCTGGTGCTAAGCGCTCGCAACAAGCTGTTACACAAGTGACGGATGGGACGAATACACTGGCACAGAAGTTAGCAGATGGTGCTATCGAACTCGATGTTATTAAGACAAACCGTGCTAACGCTAAGGCATTAGCTAACCCAGTGCATCAGAAGACAACCAATTTGTCTAGTATCAAGAACAATGGGACGGGTATGACACCTTACATGATGTCCGTTGGTTTATTTGTTGGTATGCTGACAATGACAATGATTTATGACTTCATGGTAGTCGCCAAAAAGCCCCGTAATGGCTTTAGATGGTGGTTAGACAAGCAAACCGTTATTGGCCCAGTTGTTTTAGCTCAAGCAGTTGTGATGTTAGTTTTGTTAATGTTAGTCGATCAATTAAATCCTGTAAATGTTGCTGGTACCTTCATAGTGGCAATTATTATGGCCTTTTCATTCAACCAATTGGTTGTCTTATTCAATGTCGCTTTCGGAAAATTAGGTTCTGGTCTCATGTTAGTATTGATGGTACTACAGTTGAGTGCCAGTGCCGGTACGTATCCAATTCAATTATCCAATCGTTTCTTTGAGGCGATTAATCCCTATATGCCAATGACGTATAGCGTACGTGCACTACGCGAAACAATTTCACTAGGTGGCAGTTACGCCAGTGAAATCTTGATTTTGTTGGTCATTGGTTTAACCAGTATGGTTCTAACATGGGTTGTTTATCAAATGAAGTTGAAGCACAACCAGTTGGCTTTTGCTGATTAGGCTTGTGATAAGATAGAGAGTACAAAGGGAGGATGGCGTTATGAAGATGTCGCAAGCAGTTGAACAAAGCTTAGTGGTTTTAATTATGCTAGCTGTTCAACAAGACAATGCACCAGTAAAAAGTCATATTTTAAGTAGTCGTCTAGAAGTATCTGAGTCTTATTTTAAAAAGACGATGCGCAAGTTACGTATTGCTGGCATTGTGACGGCGATTGCCAGCAAAGAGGGTGGCTTTAAATTAGCGCGACCACTTCATCAAATTACATTATTAGATGTTTACGAAGCCATTGAAGGTGAAGACAGTTTTATTCACTCTACTCAATTAGCAGACCGTATTTTTAAAGGTAGTGATGAATTGGTTAAGAGCGGTACTAAAGAGGTACTGGCTATTATCTATGATGCTGAACAAGCTTTTAAACAAAAGCTTGCAGACTACACGATTGCTGATATATTAAGCCATATCGGTGAAGAGTCTATTGAAGCGATTGACTGGCGTGAATAAATTGTGTTTCACGTGAAACATTTAAAAGTATTAAGATTTTTAATCTTATTTTAATCTCATCAAGATAAGATATAAATATCAACATGAATTGATATAACGAAACCCCGTTGAGATAACGGAAACTCTCTCTCAAACATTTCTCTCAAATCTCTCTCATAAAAATCCCCGTATCTCTTTGATACGGGGTTTCGTTTTGTATTCAGTAAAATATTGACAAAATAAAGTGTACTGTGTATCATAGTACACGTAATACAGTGGGGAAAATAATGAAACTCTGTAATAAAGGAAGGACGCAATGATGATGGCTAAGATACAACATAATCAGCCGCTATATGAGCAGCTCATGTGGCGCATCAAAGCTCAGGTTGCGACCAGTGTTTTAAAAGTTGGTGATAAGTTACCTTCAGTTAGAGAGATGGCATTAATCGAAGGTCTAAATCCCAATACTGTTGCCAAAGCATACAAAGCTTTGGAGGGGCAACAAGTTATTGAGACTGTGGCTGGTAAAGGGACTTTTGTCAGACAAGTAGACACTGTTGTTGATGAAAAAGCGATTAACGAATTGCGTAATGATTTCAATAACATGATGATTGAAGCCAAACGGCTACAAGTAACACCAGAACAATTACATCAATGGATCGATGAATTTTATTTGGAGGGCCAACAATGACCTTAACAATTGCTAATATTTCAAAAAAGTTGAATAAAAAGCCGGTCATTGAGAATGCTAGTTTTCAAATAAATGAGGGCGAAATTGTTGGACTAGTTGGTCGAAATGGTGCGGGAAAAACGACTTTGTTTCGTATTATAAGTGGTGAGATATTACCAGACTTTGGCAGTGTTGGTTTAGATGACCAAGATTACCATCGAATGGTGGCTTTACATGATCAACTCTTCTATGTTGATATGCCCAATAATTGGATGACCAATTTTAATTCACAGCAAGTTAAACGTATCGTGCAAGCCTCTTATGAGAATTTCGATACCAGTTGGTATGACCAACAGATTACGCGATTCAAATTAGACGGTCGCCAAAAATTGAAGCAATACTCAAAGGGAATGCGCGCATTATTTACATTAATCGTGAGCTTTGCTAGTAATGCACAATACGTTTTATTGGATGAACCGCTAGACGGTTTAGATGTATTAGTACGTGATGAAGTGAAGCGTCTCATTGTTGAACGTGTGACGAATCAAAACACATCAGTATTGATTGCTTCTCATAATTTAGTGGAATTGGATACATTAACAGATCGTATCTTATTACTGAAGAATGGCACGATTATACGTTCATTTGAGGTCGATGGCGAACAAGATATTAAGAAATACCAAGTTGCCTATCGTTCAGAGACACTACCGGCCTTTTTGTCGGAACGTGGGATGGTCATTGCACATACTGGTCATGTTGCGACTGTTATATTTGATCATTTTGATGAGGCATTGGCAATTAAGTTAGCAGGCCCAACATTTCAATTTATTGAAGAATTGCCAATTAATTCGGAAGATATTTTCCGCGCGAGTTTCTCTAAAGATGGTTACGCTTGGGAGAGAGAGACGGAGATTGGTAAATGAGACAAGCAATTAAATTATATTATCAAATTAATCGGCGACAAATATGGTCCCAATGGCTAATTGTCTTATCCTTCATTATTCTTGGTATGGCGAATGATTATATTCAAGCACCGCATCATTTGAACTTTACGTCATCAGGGGTAACGGGAAGCCTATTGGGAATACTGTTCTTTATCTCAGCAGCGTGCATATTGAGAGATAAATGGACCCATATTAATACTTGGCTATTTACGCAGAATATTTCACGTGGACAGCTTTTCTTAGCAAAAGTGATATGGATGATGTGTTTGCCGATTGTTGTCGTCGTTGTCATTGGGCTAGGCGTAGCATTAATCACACATCCCCATAGTTTAATGAATGAAGTTGTTGATATTATTTCGACAGTGTTAACCAACACCGTTTCATTAGTGGTCTTTTTATTGATTATTAGTATTATTGGCATCACATGGCAGCGGATTGTTGGTTATGTATTTGTGATGATTACCTTTAGTTCGGCACTGGCTGTTGAGCGAGGCAATAAGTTAGCGTGGGTCAAACTATTGACTGATTTAAATACAACATATACGAATTTACTAATGCTATGTTTAATCGTTGTTTTATTGGGCTTTACTTATTACTTTTATAAGCAGATGGGTACAGATACAGATGAAGAAGCGGTTCGGATTCCAATGCTCAAATGGCCGATTGTGATTTTTGTTTTTGTGATGACAATCGTTGGTCTTTGGACAGGTTATTCGTATGATATAGAAGACAATTGGAGTATGTTTGTTTTAGCAGCTGTATTAAGTGGTACGACATACTACTTTGTATTTAAACCAACGATACAGTTACCAAAAATTTTCAGACGTAAGATGTAAGACACAGTGTTTTAATTTGGAGGGGAAAATGGCACTTTTAGAAGTTAAAAATGTGACAAAACAATATGGACATAAGAAAGTGATGGATAGCGTGACTTTCAATGTTGAAGCGGGGCATATCGTGGGATTAATCGGTCCTAATGGCGCTGGAAAATCAACAACAATGCGTGCGATTACAGGATTAATGAGTTACACATCAGGAAATATCCAGTTTGATGGACAACCGATTACATTTGAACAGCATACAGCATTAGATAAAGTAGGAAATCTCATTGAATATCCTGCTATTTATCCTAATTTAACGGCATTGGATCATCTTAAGTTGTACGCTATGGATACGCCGTCACCCGCAAATTTTGATGACTTGATGCGTCGTACTCAAATTGATGGTGAAAATTTTGGTAAGCGCAAAGCTAAGAAATTCTCGTTGGGGATGAAGCAACGTTTGGGCATCGCTATTGCTTTGATTCGAAATCCCAAAATGGTAATTCTGGATGAGCCAATGAATGGTTTAGATCCACAATCTGTCCATGACTTACGTGAATTGATTCGCTCATTGGCTGACGAAGGCGTTGCATTCTTGATTTCAAGTCATTTATTGGATGAGCTACAAAAATTAGTAGATGATGTGGTCATTATTAATGACGGTAAGATTATCAAGACCAGTCCGATTGCTGCAGTATTTGAACATGATCAGGTACATTATCAGTTAGTGACAAATGATAATATTTTGGCAATGCCAATTTTGGTAGATCAAGGTTGGCAAGTAGAAGATGAAAATGGCCAACTGTTAATTACTGGCCCAACTGGACCACAAGATATCATTACTGTATTGAATCAACATAACTTAACAATTGAAGGGCTAAATACTGTTCAAGCTAACTTGGAACAATCACTATTAGAATTGTTAAGTACTAACGATACGGAGGGGAAGTAATGTTAACTTTATTAAAACAAGAACTCTTTAAAGCACATAAGCAAAACCGGTTATGGATATGGTTATTACTAGCATTTATATTTCCAATTGCCGTATTAGCGGTCTTCAAAGGTACACGTAATGTTGAACGGCTTGTTGGATTTGGTGGTGGGATACCATATATTTACTTAGCAGCTATTATTTATAGTGCCTTATCGATTTCACAAGAATTTACTTTTGGTACTATTCGGCCACTGTTATCACGTCGATTCAACCGATTGAGTATCTTTATAAGTAAGATAGTATTGAATTTCATTGTCTACATTGGTCTTGTTGTGTCTGCCTTTATTGGTACAATCATCGCTAAGTTAATCTTTGTACCTAAAGCTGACTTTGGCAAGCAAATGACCGACACATTGACTGCTGGACAATTGTGGGGAATAGATACGATTCATCTTTTCTTAGAAATTATATTTATATCGGCATTAGTCATTATGATTACCAACATTGTTAAAAGCTCTGGTGCAGCTATTGGTTTGGGTGTTGTTTTGAGTATCGGAACACCCATTATATCTTCAATTTCGCTCAGCTTGATACAATTAGCACCCATCTTAAAATGGAATCCGCTGACAATTCTTATTGGATCAAGTATGCTTGGTATAACGCCTGATACGACATTAAATGCTATTTTCCATTTAAATAGTATGTCAATCATCATTGCTTACATTGTTTATATTGTTTTGTTCTACGGCATTGCTTATTATATTTTCCGTAAGCGTAGTGTATAAACTGATTTTCAAACGGCCTTGGGCCGTTTTTTTGTTGTATGATTATACTTGAGGTTTTATAACAATGGAAAATTGGTTACATAAGCGTGTGATGTTAACACCACACCGAGTTGCTGTAGAATATCAACAACAGACATTAACATTTTCAGAAGTAGAGCAAAAGGCGATTGCGTTGGCACATAAAATTGCCAGCATAGCAGAAAATGAATTGCGAATTGGGCTTATTACGACAAATAACATCAATGGATACCTGATGATTATGGCGCTGCAGCAATTAGGAAAACAGATTGTTTTTATTAATCGACGATTATCTGTTCGAGAAGTTAATGATCAAATAACTGATGCTGATTTGCATGTGATATTAGTAGATGATGGTTATTCACAACAACTCGATATTGATGATCAAATATCATTTCAGCAGCTTCAACAATGTGAAGCAACAGCAAAAAGTGTGATTGCTACTGAATTCCCAGATGATTTTGTAACGAGCATTATGTATACTTCGGGTACTACGGGTAAGGCCAAGGGTGTGATGCAGACTTATGGCAATCATTTTTATTCTGCCGTTGGTAGTGCGCTGAACTTAGGATTAACAGCAGAAGATGAATGGCTAACCGTAACGCCGATATTTCATATTAGTGGCTTTTCTATTTTGATGCGTGCGTTATTATATGGTATGCGCGTGGTACTCGTTGAAAAATTCAATGCGCATGATATTAATCAACAGTTAAAATGTCAATCTATTTCGGCAATTTCTGTAGTGCCGACAATGTTAAAAGCGTTACTCGCTGATTTATCAACAGCAGAACGTTACAATGCACATTTTAGGACGATGTTGTTAGGCGGTGGGCCAATTGATCGTGCAACGTTGGATAAGGCACGAGAACATGGTATACCCGTTATTCAATCTTATGGGATGACAGAAACCGCCTCGCAAGTCGTTGCGCTTAATATGCAGGATGCGACACGTAAAATTGGTTCAGCAGGGAAGCCATTATTTCCTGTTAGTTTAAAGATTGCTAATCAGATGGGACAACCAGTAGAAAAAGGATTAGTTTGGTTGAAAACACCGACACTAACCGTTGGCTATCTCAATCGTCCGTATCAATTAGAACAAAATGTACGTGATGGTTGGTTTAATACGGAAGATTTTGGTTATCTTGATAGCGATGGCTTTTTGTATATTGAGGGGCGTGAAGGGGATA
Source organism: Leuconostoc fallax (assembly GCF_004354645.1). Taxonomy (NCBI): domain Bacteria; kingdom Bacillati; phylum Bacillota; class Bacilli; order Lactobacillales; family Lactobacillaceae; genus Leuconostoc; species Leuconostoc fallax. Next base: position 10,114 of record NZ_PUFI01000013.1, read on the forward strand.
TGATTAGTTCTGGCGGTGAAAATATTTTCCCAGATGAAGTTGAAAAAACTTATCTCGCTTTACCCGATTTAGAAGACATTGTCGTATTAGGTATTCCAGATAATAAATGGGGACAGGTGCCTGTTGCGTTTGTCAAAGGCGAAGTAACAGGCCAACAATTGTATACATTTGGTCAAGCACAGCTTGCGCACTATAAGGTGCCAACGAAATTTTATCAGTTATCGCACTGGCCCCGAACGGCGAGTGGTAAAATACAACGTAAGCAAATGCAAACGATGATTAATCAAGCAACAGAATTGGAGATATAATGACACAACAACCGAAATCGCCAAAGAATACAAATGTGCAGGCGTTGTTTGACAAGATTGCCCCTGAATATGACCGTATGAATAACATTATTAGCCTCGGTGCACATCAAAAATGGCGCAAAAAATTAATGCAACAAATGACGATACCAGCAGGTGCCAATATTTTAGATGTTGCAACAGGTACGGCAGATTGGGCGATTGCCTTAGCCAAAGAAAGTGACGCTGCATCTCAAGTGGTCGGCTTAGATTTCAGTTCGGAAATGTTAGCAGTAGGTCAAAAGAAAGTGAATTTGACCGCTTATGCTGAGTGTATCACCTTAGTGCAGGGGGATGCGATGGCGATGGCTTTTCCAGATAATACATTTGATATTGTGACTATTGGTTTTGGATTGCGTAATTTACCTGATCCAATGCTAGGCCTTGAGGAAATGTTTCGTGTATTGAAACCAGGTGGTCAGTTAGTTATCTTAGAGACCTCCCAGCCAGATAATCCACTGATTAAGCCGTTTTGGCAATTATATGTTGGTAAAGTAATGCCGACTTTTGGTAAAGTGTTTGCGCGTGGTAAGTATAATGAATATAAATATTTAGATGAAACAACCGAACATTTTATGGACTATATGTCATTAGGAAAGCTGATGTTAACGATTGGCTTCCAAAAAGTTAGAATTTCACGTTTTAACTTAGGCGCCATTGCTGTACATTATGGCACGAAATAAAAACGACTAACGATAAACGGTTAGTCGTTTTTATATTGTTGTAAAATATGGTGTATTTTTTCAATACCAGTTTTCATTTCAGCAGGTGTCAGTGTTAGTGGCGGTAGTAAACGTAAAGTATTTTGACCAGCACTAAGTGTGATGACATGTTCTTCAAATAATAATTTCTCTACAACTTCAGCTACTGGTACATCTGGATGAAGTGCAATACCAATGATCATACCAAGACCACGAATATCTATTACAGAATCGAGGGACTGGAGTAATTTGAGGTGAGACCACATTTGCTTGACTTTGTCGGGTAATTCAGGCAATAAAGTGTCCAATACAGATAAGGTTGCGATAGCTGAACGCATTACCAGTGGATTTCCACCAAATGTTGAACCATGTACACCGTAACTAAAGGCATCTGCAATGTTATTCTTGGCTAACATTGCCCCAACTGGTAGACCATTGGCTAGACTTTTTGCACTAGTGATAATGTCTGGTTCAATAGCGTATTGTTCATAAGCAAATTTAGTACCAGTACGACCAATACCGGTTTGTACTTCATCAATGATTAACAAAATATGATGTTGATGTGCTAATTGTGCTAAATCTTTGATAAATGTTTGATCCGCAGGTATCACACCACCTTCACCTTGTACCAATTCAAACATAATTGCGGCAACATTATCATCAATAATCGCTTCAACACTTTGAATGTCATTAAAAGTAGCATATTTAAAACCAGCAGCCATTGGCATACCATGATGGATTGTATCTTGACCGGTTGCTGCCATAGCAGCGTAAGTACGACCATGAAAAGAATTTTTGAAAGTGATGATCGTTGCCTTTTTGGTGGCAATACGGGCCAATTTAATCGCAGCTTCGTTTGCTTCAGCACCTGAATTAGCAAAGTAGGCAGCATAATTTTGTCCACCTAATTGTTCAGCTACTTTTTCTTGTAGTGCATTATCATATAGATTGGGTAAATGCCAGAGTTGCTGGGCTTGATCAATTAAGGCAGCTTCAACTTCGGGATGGCGGGCCCCAATATTATAGACCCCAATACCACTTGATAAATCAAGATATTGCTGTTGATGGTCATCTTCCCAAATTGTATTTTGAGCTTTAACAAATTGAACGGGTAAACGATGATAGTTTTGAAGTAGTGTCATATGTTTTTATCCTTATGCGGTAACAAGTGTGCCATGTGTATTGACATGATCAGTAATATGAACGGTTGTCACACCTTGTGCAACAGCAGTTAAAGCATTATTAACTTTTGGAATCATGCCACCAGTGATAATGGATTGCATCTCTAATTCTTGTGCTAAAGTGGGTGTAATATGGTGCAAGATATTGCCTGCTACTTTGATGCCAGATACATCTGTCAGAAGATATAGATGATCAGCGCGGAGATGTTTAGCAATAGCCGTTGCGGCTTGATCAGCATTGACATTTAACCATTGCCCATCATTAGTAATAGCGAGTGGTGAAATAACGGGTATATAACCATTGTGAAGCTCTGTTTTAATGATCTTGACGTTCACTTGATCAATTTTACCGACTAAGCCGTAACAGGCTTGATTTAAAAATGACCCGGTTAAGAGTTGCGCGCTACCTGCATTTAAACCAATAGCATTGAGATTATTTTGGCGTAATTGATCTAAAATTTGTGGTTGAACTTGACCAATTAGTGCCATTTTTGTTAATTCGATACTCGTACTATTTGTCACACGAATACCATCTTTTTTAATAACGGGTTCGTTGAACTGCGCCATCAAATTAGAAATCATCGTACCACCGCCATGAACGATGACAACATATTTGCCCTGCTGTTGCCACTGCTTAATGGTTTCAAAAAACGTGGGTGTAAGTTGTGTGGCAGCATTGCCACCGATTTTAATGACGATTGTATGCATATGATGACCTCCTATGTCTGATGATGGGTGTGATAATTCAAGTTGTGTATAAAGCGTTGATTTTGACGTATTCGTAAGTTAAATCACAACCCCAAGCTTTTCCGATTGCATTGCCGCTATGCAAATCAATATCAATTGTGATTTCATCTTGTTCCAATTCTTGTGCTAACATCTGTTCATCATAGCTTACAGGTTGGCTAGCTAAGAGAACAGCAATGTTATTGATTTTGATATCAATATTTTGGGGGTTGATGATGACTGATGTTGCGCCGATGGCAGCGATGATACGTCCCCAGTTAGGATCCTTACCAAAAATCGCTGCTTTTACCAATGAGGAGCCGACAACTTTTTTAGCAATCATACGTGCATCATTCATTTCTTTAGCCCCATTGGTATGAACGCTAATGAGTTTAGTTGCGCCTTCGCCGTCTTTGGCCATATGAATCGCAAGATATTCGGTCACATAATGTAGCATTTGAGTAAATTGCGCATATGCTACTGTGTCTGCTAATATTTCTGGATTATTTGCTTGACCGTTTGCCATCACTAATACAGTATCATTGGTTGAAGTATCACCATCTATCGTGATTTGGTTAAAACTGGTCTCAACATCATCGGATAAGCTCTTTTGTAGTAGATCACTATTGATATTGGCATCGGTGGTAATGAAAGCGAGCATTGTAGCCATATTCGGATGAAGCATACCGGAACCTTTAGCAACCCCACTCATTGTGATGGTTGTACCTGAAATTTCCGCTGAAATCGTGACATGTTTTTCTAACGTATCGGTTGTCATAATTGCTTGAGCAAATGCGGGCGCATTGCCAGTAGCTTTTAATTGATGAATACCATGTGTGACTTTCTCAATTGGTAATACTTGGCCAATGATACCAGTTGAGGCTACTGCAACTAAATCTGTTGGTAGATTAAGAACATCGGCAGTGACTTGTTGCATTTCTTTTGCGTGTTGTAAGCCAATTGGTCCGGTTACGGCGTTAGCATTACCTGAATTGACAATAATGGCCTGTAATTGGCCTGATTGAATCGTATATTTGGTTAATTGCACCGGTGCGGCCTGAATTTGATTGGTGGTAAATACACCGGCAACACTGGCCGGTACATCAGAAATAATCCAACCAAGATCTTTTGACTTATGTTTTAAGCCAACATGTTGGCCATCTGCGTGAAAACCAAGTGGTGTGGCAATGTGCCCGTCTTCTATAATATTAATATTTAGGTCTGTCATCATATTATGTCCTTTAAGATTAGGCATAGGCTGCAATTAAGGATAGACCAGTTGTGTCTGGCAACCCAGCTAACAGATTTAAATTCTGAATGGCTTGTCCAGCAGCGCCTTTAATCATGTTGTCAATAACACTTACAATGGTAAGGTATCGTGTTTGGGGGTTGTAACTTAAACCGATATCAGTGAAGTTAGTGCCAACGACTGATTTGATATTGGGTAATTCATTCAATGCTTGAACACGAATGAAGGATTTATTGGCGTATGTTGTGGTATAAAGTTTGTGAATGGCTTCTGGCGTTATATCTTGGGTTAACTTAACATATGCGCTAATAAAAATACCGCGATTAATAGGTAGTAAAGAGGTCGTAAACTGTATCGTTTTGATACTGTTTTGCCACTTGTGGAGCTGTTGTACGATTTCAGGAATATGTTGATGTTCGTTTGGCTTATACATACTGAAATTCTCGTTGACGTTAATGAAATGGCTTGCAGTGCTGAGTGATTTACCGGCACCAGAAAGGCCACTTTTGGCATCTATAATCATATTGTCTGGGTCTAATAGGTCATGTTGTGCCAGTGGTGCCAGAGCGAGTAGGGTAGCTGTAGCATAGCAACCGGGATTAGCAATGTAGGTTGCATTGATCCCATCATCAGTTGGAAAATCAGCCAATCCATATTCAGCCTGCTGAAGTAATGTGGGATCGGCAGGTTGCTTATGATACCAGTGTTGATAGTCTGATGCGGTTAATCTAAAATCACCGGATAAATCAATCACTGGAAATTTTGCTTCAATAAATGGTTGCGCTAAGTCCTTGCTCACACCACTTGATGTGGCGAAGAATACGGCATCATTATTTTGCATAATTAAACGGCTATCAAATGAAGATAATGTTAAATTATACATACCTTTTAAATGGGGGAATACGCTGTCAATTGTGGGATTGTCTGCGCTAGTATTATAAACGGCTGTCACATTGAATTGTGGGTGTTGATGTAATAAACGGAGTAGTTCTAGACCACCATAGCCTGTTGCACCAACGATTGCTATTTTTTGAATATGTTGCATAAGGCTATCTCCTGTTCTTTTGATCATGATATATTGTGTCGCTATCTGATTTCTATAGACTAAATATTAATCTTTAGTGCATAAAATTGCAATTAATATACATTTTAGAGATGAATATATATAAAAAAACGTATAAAAAAGCATTTAACATTGTAATCAATGTTAAATGCTTTTAGGTATTAATGACTACGCGCTGGTAATTCTAGTGTTGCGCTTGCCAATATATGTGCCGCGCTTTGGGTACGTAAATCATTTAAGAAGAAACCATTTTGCAGAGGCAAGTTGGTATCTAGCGCACAAACTCGCAGTGTATAAAGGTGCGTTTTATCTGGTGGCATGGGCCCAATGTATGCTTGATTAATTTCGGGATTTTCTGGGGCCTGATTCATTTTAACATCATGCCAAGTGGAATTTGTACCATAAATAACATTTTTGAGCTGATGCGCTTTTAAATGCTCAGGAATGTTAGTAACGGGTAAGTTAGCGGCTAACCAATGAATCCAAGGAAAACCACCAACAGGCACAGCATCATAATCAATGAGGCTGACAGATAAGCTCTGGGCATTTTTCGGTATATCAGTGATTATCACGGGAAAGTTGACTGTCGGCATACCATCATATCGATAGTTATCAGGTGCAAATTTTGCGTATTGATCTGGAATAAAACCATTATGATCGAGCGTCACTTTTAATTTCATGTGTTTTCCTCCTCTAAACGATGAATGAGCTGACGCTTTTCTTGCGCCAAGAATGTCCGACTATCAATAGACATTTGCTGATTAAATTGTCGTAAGGCAGTGAAGCGTTTGACGACCAGATTAACTTTATTATCTATTGTTTGCACGTTTTGGGTCTCTTGATAGACTTGTTGGACAAAACGTGAAATAAAAGCTTTTTGATTTTCTACAGTATTTGCATTGTCATCGATAAAGAAAATCGTCGGATTTGCTGTTGTTTGCCATGAACTATCGTCGAACGTCATTGTTGCGGTGTGATTTTTATTTTTTTTAGATTTGAACCAATTGCTAAATATAGACATCAGAAATACCTCTCTCTTTATTTTACCGAACAAACGTTTTATTTGGTACAATAAAAACAACATTTAGGATTGGGGAAAATTATGTCAGCACATAAAACAGTATTCAACGATAAGCAGCGTATTTTACGGCTATATTCTGCAATGATTAGTAACCGAGAATTATCGATTGAAGAAATTGAGGATATGTTTTTCATTGGTAGAAAAACCGTGCAACGTGATATTTCAGAGTTGCGGACTTTTTTGCATGATTTACAGGTGGGGGAACCAATTAAATCAGAAATTATTTTCGATCGTCATTCAAAAAAGTATCGTCTGACTGAAGTAGATAATTTGTTTAATGTCTTTGATAAAATTAACGGTCTTGATGAAGAATAAAAAAGCTACTGCTCATATCACGAAGCAGTAGCTTTTTTATTCATTTGTTAATTGATCAAAATCATCAACCATATCTTTTGGCCCAACAACAGATACGATATCGTTAGGTTGTACGCGATATTTTCCTTCTGGTGCGACAACGATTTCACCCTCGTGACGGACAGCGATAACGTTAAGACCAAAGCGCTTTCGAATATTAAGATCACTGATTGTGCGGCCAGTAAAAGTGGGGTTAACAATTTGGACTTCAGCCATCGAATAGTCATCAGATAACTCAATGAAGTTGAGCATATTTGGTGCTAATAACTTACGGGCAATGCGTTCTCCCATTTCACGTTCTGGCTGTACCACAGTATCAGCACCAATTTTAGTGAGTACACGTAGATGCGTACGATTTTCAGCTTTTGCAATAACGTGCTTAGCGCCAAGATCTTTAGCATTAATCGTGGCTAAGATACTCGCTTGCATATTATGACCAATGGCAATGATAACATGATCAAAGCTTGCAATATCTAGTTTACGTAACACGTCTTCTTCTTGCGCATCTGCAATAATGACTTGTGTTGCGATATCACGATAATCATTGACGTTTTCTTCGTTGATATCAATTCCCAAGACATCTTGACCGTTAGCGATAAGTGTTTGTAGTAAAGCACCACCAAAACGTCCCAAACCAATAATGGCATATGTTTTCTTCATAGCTGCTACTCCTTATAGTAAGTTTAACCAATAATGACAGATTCTTCAGGATAACGATACTGTGCAGCCTCTTCATGAACATTCAGAATGGAGAACATAACAGTATAAATACCGACTCGACCAATGAACATCGCTAGCATAATAATGAGCTGACCGAACGTTGACAAATGGGGCGTGAGACCAAGTGACAAGCCAGCTGTTGCAAAAGCGCTGACAACTTCAAAAATAATATATTCTAAACCATATGTCTCTGATTTACCTTCACTTATCAGTAGTAAGAAAGACAATGTAGCTAAGAAAACTAATGATACAAAGACTAATAGCAATGCACGCACAATATTTTCATGTGGGAGACGACGGTGGGCAAAAGTAACATCCTTTTTACCACGTAAAGCGGCATTAGTTTGTAGAATCAAAACACCTAGGGTAGTTGTTTTGATCCCACCGGCAGTTGAGCCGGGTGTCCCACCAATGTACATTAATATAATAGTAAGTAAGATGGTAGCGGGCGCCATTTGGTCGAAACTAAATTCGGTAAAACCAGCGGTACGATAAGAAATTGACATGAATAAGGTATCAAAGGCGCTTTTTACTGGTGATAATTCATGAGCAAAAGCCAAGTTGGATTCAGTGATTTCAAATAATATAAAACCACCAAAAATCAAACTACCGGTCATGAGTAAGGCAAGCTTGGAATGTAATGTTAAGCGTCTAGTGCGATAGTACCAGAGTAAGTCACGCCAAACTAAGAAGCCAAGTGAACCGGCTACGATTAATAAAGCAAGAATGAATAAAACAATAGGTTGGTTAATATAATCGCTTGTACCATTGGGTAAAATAGAAAATCCTGAGTTTCCAAAGGCTGAAATAGCATGAAAAACGGCAAAGAAAAGACCGCGTTGCCAACCGAAATCATGAATCATAAATGGTGCTAATAAAGCAGCACCGACAATTTGGATAATGACTGATAATTTAATGACATAACCAAAAACAGATTGCGTATCGTACAATGTTTGTAGGTTATAAACTTCCTGTACCATTAATTTACTTCTTAAATCCATGCGCCGTTTTGTCGCTGTGAAGAGCAGTACTGAAAAGGACATGAAACCAAGGGCACCAATTTCAACTAGCATAATAATGACGCATTGCCCAAAAACTGTCCAATGTGTTGCGGTGTCCACGACGGTTAACCCTGTCACAGAAGCAGCACTCGTGGCAGTGAACAGCGCGTTCATAAAGTGGTGAGGATTATCAGTATGATAACTAATGGGTAAGAGTAGTAGCAATGTACCAACAGTGATAACACTCAAAAAACCTAAAGTTAATCTTTGTGGCATTGAGATACTCGACCAAAAGGATAGCCTCTGGAGATGATGCAGTTTATTCATTTCTTTTTGTGTGGGTAAATCAATTTTTCTAGACATATGTATTGTTATGATCTACTTTCTGAAAATAAAATATTCAGTGACATGATGTGGCTTTATTGCGATGGCATAAGAATTCTCTAACGATTTAAACTTGAGGTTTTTTGGCGGGGTGCCTCTTGTGAGGCTTTTTAATTAGAGACAGGTTGAAAAGACATACAGCATTTGCAGTGAATTGTTACTATGTCAACTTTTTACCGTGCGAAGTGCTTTGTTTCTGTTGCTAACTTTCATGATGATATCCAAAAGTCATGCTCTAATAAGTATGATATAACAAAATTTGGATGAGTCCAACATACTACCATAAATTGTGTTAGAAATCATTAAAAATTAACCATCATTTAATTAGCGACATGGAGTTTATAAAATAGATATTATGATAATGCATCATAAGGGGGGATAAATGATGAAAAAGAATATTTTTTGCCACTTAAGTGAGGCCGACATGGCAAAAATTAGTGGTGGGGGATCAGAAGATATTGCTAATAATATCAAACAAATCCGTTTGAAATTGGGATACAAGAGAGTGGATGTGGCGGAACAATTAAATATCAGCGTATCAACGATAGCAAAGTATGAAACTGGGTCAAGAATACCTGATATTGATACTATCATTCAATTATCCGAAGTATTGCATACTAATGTAAATAATTTAATTTTTAAATGAAATGATATTGAACGAGAAAGTTAGTTGTATGGACAAAACGTCCCAATTTTTATGGATATGATTTTATATAATATGAATATATTACGAAAGGGGGATAACTGTTTATGGAAAAGTTATCAGAACAGGAATTAGCAAAAGCTTCGGGGGGATGTCCACTATTGCCAATTGTAGTGACAGTTGCTGCTAGTGGCGCACATTTTGTTGCAAAAGATGGATGGAACCATTTGGATCAAATTCGGTCAGGATGGAGAAAATCAGGTAATAGCAAGTGGTAAAAAAATATGTGTATAGCGGATTAAGCATTATGCTTGGTGTTTTTCTAGCACGTATTGGGTTAAACTTTGTCTCAGAAGAAAGTTTTTTCTACGGATGGTACGATGCAGTGCAGTCTGCTACTGTAATATTTTTGTTCTACATTTTGTATTTTTATTTAAGGAGAAGTAAAAAATGGATTTCAAAACACAACCGAATGTACTGAGCTTGGAAAAGTTAATGATGATTAGTGGAGGCTCAACGGATGGTTCTTGGGAGGATTTTGGTGCAGGGTTGCATAAAACAGTGAATACAGTTATTTATGCTGGAACAACTGTGGCAAGAGCTCATACTAGAAGTCATCAACGATGCTTTACTGGAAACAAGTGGTAATTTTATCTCAATGAAAAACTACATAAGCTTGGTTTTTAGAGAAATATCATAACATATGGAAGTTTACTTTAATATTTAACAATTTGAATGTTTTTGACACCATAAAAGACCGTGCCAATGGAAACTATTATGTTATATATCCCTGGGGCTCTTGTCATCTATTTAATTTTTTAGATTTATCCAAAATGTGTGCATAGCTAAATTAGTGGACAAGATATGCTCCCTGTTATCTAAAATGAGACCGCAGTAATAACTGAACTAATTATTGAAAGGGTAATCAATGATATTTAATCGTGCAATAACTGTCATATCAAAAAAGGCAGGACAACTTATTGAATTAGTTTTATTGACAATATTAATTGATATTATTTTAGGCGTGCCGCCGTTCTTTGCATTTATAGATATGTTTAACGTGTGGTTCGTGTTATTATCGATTATACTTGGGGGCGTTATTTCATATTTGGGCTATCGTTACTTAGCCGCAAAGACGAATGCTATTTTTGAGAGAATTAATCTGAAAAAAATAGGATTTGTTATTATGATGCTATGCCTAACAATGTTTCTGATGGATTTGATAATACCGGCTATATTTGGACAAAATCAAGATAGTAGTTCAAATCAAAAAATGATTGAAACCATGCTTCATCAAGGTGGAATCATTGCATTATTATTTAAATTGAATGTTGTTATTATTGCACCAATAATTGAAGAAATTGCTTTTCGTGGTATTATATTTGAAGAGGCTCGGCCTCTAGGGAAAGTTGTACAGCTTGTTTGGCCAACATTTGTTTTTGCAGCAGTCCACTGGCCATCCACACCGGAACAATGGACTGTTTATTTAACCGCTAGTACACTGTTGATGATTGTTCGCCTAGTGACCAAAAAGTTACAATATTCAGTAATGTTTCATATGATACATAATTTACTGGCCATATTTAGCTTGTAGAATAAAGAAAAGTAATGAGGATAGGTGGGGACACCTCAATTTGCTCTAATCAATAGGTAAAATGATTGCAACATACGTGTTTAGAGAACATGGTATAATATTATTTAAGGGAAATTCCGCGTACAGTATTTGTCCGCGGAATTTTTACAATTTATACTATATAGAAAGAATCAGAGAGCATATGACCGAATTAACACCAGTCATTGAGATGCAACATATTACCAAAAAATTCGGTAGTTTTGCGGCCAATGATGATATCAATTTGAAAGTCCAACAAGGTGAAATTCACGCGTTACTTGGTGAAAACGGTGCTGGTAAATCGACATTAATGAATATTCTAACGGGGTTACTACAACCTACTAGCGGTAATATTCTTATTAACGGTCAACCCGTAACAGTGGATTCACCAACTAAAGCGAACCAATTAGGTATTGGTATGGTTCACCAGCATTTTATGCTTGTGGATGCCTTTACTGTGACTGAAAATATCGTTTTGGGTTCCGAAATTACGCGTGGCTTGAGTCTTGACACTAAGACAGCGGTTAAAAGAATTCAAGCTTTATCTGATCAATATGGATTAGCCGTTGACCCGACAGCAAAAATAGCGGATATATCTGTTGGACAACAACAACGTGTTGAGATTCTGAAGACACTATATCGTGGTGCAGATATTCTGATTTTTGATGAGCCGACAGCTGTGTTGACACCACAAGAAATCGAAGAATTGATTACGATTATGCATAATTTAGCCAAAGAAGGGAAATCAATTATCTTGATTACCCACAAGTTGGATGAAATCAAGGCTGCGGCTGATACAGTGACAGTCATTAGAGCGGGAAAGTCGATTGATGCTTTCCCTGTCGCTGGGGTTTCTTCTCAACAGTTGGCTGATTTAATGGTTGGTCGTGAAGTTAGTTTTAAGACGGAAAAGCAATCTGCTCAACCCAAAGAGACGGTATTAAAACTGGACAATTTAACAGTTAAGGATGCACGCGGTGTGGCAGCAGTTAAGGATTTATCCTTAGAAGTTAAATCAGGCGAAATTGTTGGTATTGCTGGTATAGATGGTAACGGACAAACTGAATTAGTTCAAGCGATAACGGGCCTAACGCCAGTTCAAAGTGGGCAAGTCATGCTTAATCAAAAGGATATGACGAATAAGAGTCCTCGAAAGATAATCGAGAGTGGTGTCGGGCATATACCGGAAGATCGTTTGCGTTTTGGCATGCAAACGCATATGACGTTGGTCGAAAATATGATGCTACAGACGTATTATCAGGCGCCTATTTCTCATTATGGTGTGATCAATCCGGAAGCTGAAGACAAGATGGCTAATCGCCTGTCACAAAAATTTGATGTGCGTGCTTCAGGTATTCACATTGTGGCCGGATCAATGTCTGGCGGTAATCAGCAAAAGGCAGTTATTGCGCGTGAATTAGATCGTGATAATGATTTGATTATTGCAGCACAGCCGACACGCGGATTGGATGTTGGTGCCATTGAATATATTCATCAATGCTTGATTGATCAACGCGATGCTGGCAAGGCAGTGTTGGTGGTCAGCTTTGAATTAGATGAGATTCTTAATTTGTCTGACCGAATTGCTGTTATTAATAACGGAAAGATTGTTGGTATTGTTGACGCACAATCAACGAATAAACAAGAATTAGGCCTTTTGATGACGGGGATGAATTTGGATGAAGTTAAGGCTACTTTAAATGAACCAACAGAGGTAAACACACTATGAACTCAACTATGAAACAAACATCATTCTCTGTTGCTGCTTTTTCCGTTATATTTGGTTTACTTGTTGGTGCATTGATTATGCTGGTTTTTGGTTACAATCCAATATCTGGCTATATTGCCCTAATGAGTTCGGCTGTCGGATCAATGCAAAACATTGGTGGTGTTCTCACACAAATGACACCTCTCATCTTGACAGCTCTTGGCTTTACAGTAGCAAGTTCTGCTGGATTCTTTAACATCGGGTTATCTGGTCAAGCACTTGCTGGTTGGGTTGGCGCAGTATGGTATGCATTGAGCTTTCCCAACTTACCTGCTTACGTTATGATTCCTAGTGCCTTGATTTTGGGAACAGTCTTGGGTGGGATTGCTGGTGCTATTCCAGGTTGGTTACGTGCGCAGTTTGGCGCGAGCGAAGTGATTGTAACGATCATGATGAACTATATCTTGTTATATACAGGAAATAATATTTTGCAAAATGTCATGGCACATGGCATTAAAGAATCAGCACAAACGACCAAACAGATTGGTGCCAATGCTACGTTACAGATGCCATGGCTAACGCAATTAACACAAGGTTCTAGCGTATCTGCTGGTATTGTCTTAGCGCTGGTTATGATTGTTGTCATATGGTTCGTTATGAAAAAGACAACATTAGGATTTGAAATCAGGGCGGTAGGCTTGAATCCCGATTCAGCAAGATATGCTGGTATGCCATCTAAGCGTACAGCTGTTGTTGCTATGGCAATATCAGGTGGTTTAGCTGGTTTGGCTGGTACGATTGAAGGATTAGGTAACTATCAATATTTCTTTACACAAAACAGTTCGCCCTCAATTGGTTTTGATGGTATGGCCGTGGCGTTGTTGGGAAATGGTTCGTATCTGGGTGTTTTAGCAGCCGCGATTTTGTTCTCAGTACTCAAAATCGGTGGATTGGGTATGCCAATGAGTACAGGTGTTCCTTTTGAATTAGTGGATATTGTAATTGCTTCGATTATTTTCTTCGTTGGTGCTAATTATTTGATACGAATCATTCAAAAGCGGATTCATGAAATGGATGCCAAGGCTGAAGTGACGGCTGAGCATAAAAAGCAGCAAAAGAGCGGGGGACAATAAGATGTCATTGATGAGTATTTTAACATTAGTTATTTCAAGTACTTTGGTTTACTCCGCACCACTTATTTTTACCTCTATTGGTGGTACCTTTTCTGAACGTGGTGGTGTTGTTAACGTTGGGTTAGAGGGTATCATGGGTATTGGTGCTTTTGCTGCAGTTGTCTTTAATCTAACTTTTGCAGATCAGTTTGGCGCCTTGACACCTTGGCTAGGCTTGCTAGCTGGTGCGATTATCGGTTTGTTATTCTCACTTTTGCATGCAGTGGCAACAGTCACACTACGAGCCGATCATATTATTTCTGGTACGGTGATTAATCTGATGGCACCAGCATTAGGTGTTTTCCTGATCAAAGTGATTTATGGCAAAGGTCAGACTGAACCCATTTCGCGTGATTTTGGTTATACTAGTTTGCCATTATTAAAAGATATTCCGGTTATTGGTGATTTGTTTTTTGCCAAAACATCAGGGCCTGCTTGGTTAGCGATTATTATTGCAGTCTTATCATGGTATCTTATTTTTAAAACAAAGTTTGGTTTGCGTTTGCGTTCGGTGGGTGAAAATCCACAAGCAGCAGACACATTGGGCTTAAATGTTGCACGTTTGCGTTATGCAGGCGTTATGTTGTCCGGTATTCTAGGCGGTATTGGTGGTGCTGTTGTGGCACAATCTATTTCATTGAATTACAGTGCTGGGACAATTGTTGGGCAAGGATTCGTTGCTATGGCAGCCATGATCTTTGGCCGTTGGAATCCTTTGGGCGCTATGGCGGCATCGCTTTTCTTTGGCTTGTCACAGTCACTGGCTGTGGTTGGTGCTCAATTACCAGTGATTCAAAATATTCCCTCAATTTACTTGCAAATTGCACCTTACGTCTTAACAATTGTGGTACTGGTCTTCTTCTTTGGTAAGACACGTGCACCGAAAGCAGACGGCGTGAATTATATTAAAGCAACATAAAAAAGTAGCCCAGCTGGGCTACTTTTTTTATATGAGATGTTGTGTTTTTTGTTGAATCGCTTTGGCACTAGCTAAAAGTTTTTCTTTCTCATCATCGTGTAATGGCAGGTTAAATTCAGCGACAATGCCTTCGCGACCAATAACGGCTGGAGACGAAATGTAGCTACCTAATTCTATATTAAAATGAGAAACAATACTCTCTCGATGGGCATCTGATAGAATGAGTTCTAGGAGAGAAACAGCAGCGTGAGCAATTGCAAAGTTTGTGTAGCCTTTCCCAGAAAAAACAGTGAAACCGCCAATACGAGCTGCTTGTTCAATTTGCGTGAGATTGAGATCGTAATGCTGAGCGAGTGTGTCAATGTTTTCACCGAGAACATTGACGGTTGACCAAGCAGCAAACTGAGAATCGCCATGTTCGCCTAACACGTATCCATTAATACTACGTGGATCTAGATGTAGAATATCAGCTAAACTGCGCTTTAATCTAGCCGTATCGAGATAGGTACCAGTACCGATGACTTGATTATGTGGTAATCCTGTGGCTTTTTGATAGATACCGGTAATCACATCAACAGGGTTTGAGATAACTAAGAGTACACCATGAAAACCAACATGTTGAAGATCAGCGCCAACTTGTCGTGCTTCAGGGGCATTAGCTCTGAGCTCTTCAAAACGATCACCACCTTCGGTGATGAGATCGATATGACCCAAAGCGCTAATCACGACTTCTGCATCTGCTAGATCATTATAGTTACCCGCATGAATGAATATATGCTTATCTAGTAGACTTGCACTATCGCGTAAATCTAACTCCTCACTGGCTAATTTAGCAGTATTATGGTCAATTAAGACCAATTCATCTGCTAATCCTTGTGACACAATAATATGGGCAACAGTCACACCGACGTGGCCAATACCAACGATACCAACTTTTCTCATAACTTATGACCTCATTTAATCTTCTTTATCTTTATATTATAATAATAACATTAAATTACTATTAGAATAGGCACATTTGACATCTTGGGTCTAAATTACTAGAATTTTATTACGTCAGTATGGTGATGACAGCCAAATAATTGTGATATTAATATGGTATTTTAATAAAATATTTGGTTTTTTACGCAAAAAATATGATTTCTGCGGTATGATAAGCCGTGTGAAGTTTTCATCATTCAACATTATATACTTATATGAAAGAAGGCATACTCATGCGAAAGAAAAAAGGGTTGTCCGTTAGATCAGTTGTCGCAACGGGTATTGGCGCAGCTTTATTCTTTGTGCTAATGAAATATTTAGCGATTCCAACCGGTATTTCGAATACAAATATTAATGTAGCGGAAGGTTTGCTTGCTTTAATGGCTGGTTTATTTGGCCCGGTTGTTGGTTTTTTGATTGGCTTTATTGGTCATGCGCTAAATGACGCCGTTACTTATGGTTCACCTTGGTGGTCATGGGTGTTTGCGGATGCTGTTTTTGGTCTATTGATTGGTTTAAGTAGAAGGTTTTTAGCATTAGAATATGGTCAATTAGGTGCTAAAAAACTGATTCAATTCAATATTTGGCAGATTATTGCTAATGCGATTGCTTGGTTAGTTGTAGCGCCAATCGGTGATATTTTACTTTATAAAGAGCCGGCTGCTAAAGTCTTTTTGCAAGGAATTGTGACAACAGTTGCTAACTCATTATCTGTCGCTATTATCGGCTCACTATTTTTGGTAGCTTATGTAAAATCACGACCACGTAAGAGTTCATTGCGTTCAGAATAAGGTAATAAAGAGCATCATAATGATTGCTCGTACATAGAGGTTGAATAATGGTAGAACCAGTTATTGATTGTCAGCATGTTACATTTAAATATATGGCGCAAGCTAAACCCACATTACATGATATCAACTTGAAAATTTATCCGGGCGAAAAAATTCTTATCGCTGGTGCTTCTGGATCAGGGAAAACAACGTTATTGCGTCTATTTAATGGTATTATTCCACAGGCTTATCCAGGAGATATCACTGGACAATTAACAGTTAACGGGCAAAATATATTAACGCAATCGATTTTTGATTTATCATTACAAACCGGAACGGTATTACAAGATACTGATGCACAGTTTGTTGGCTTGACAGTGGCTGAAGATATTGCTTTTGCTATGGAGAATGATCGTCAAGAAGTGATGACAATCAAAAAAAAGGTGAAACACTGGGCGCAGAAGGTCAATTTAACACAACGATTGCATCTTAGCCCGCAGGCATTGTCAGGTGGTCAAAAACAACGGACAGCTTTGGCAGGGGTATTGGTTGATAATAGTCGTTTACTATTATTAGATGAACCGTTAGCCAGTTTAGATCCGGCAGCTGGTGAAGCAACGATGGCAATGGTCAGCCAAATACACGCTGAAAATAACATGACAGTTATCATTATTGAGCACCGTATTGAAGAGGTGTTGCGTTCTGGAATTGATCGTATCGTTTTGATGAAACAAGGTCGAATTGTAGCAGATGATACACCTGAAAATATTTTGAAAGCCAATATTTTATCAGAATGTGGTTTGGATGAACCGTTATATTTACAGTTAATGCGACATACACCAGCACCGGTTATGCAATTAAACCATATCGAGGATGTGAACAAAATAGCTGTTGATCAGTATAAGGCGGATATTGAAGCGCTGGCAAAGCCGATTCGTCCTAATCATGCGGTAAAAGAACGACAGTTGGCCATAAAAAATTTATCGTTTGGATATGACCAAGAATTAATTTTCAATGACTTCAGTGCTAACATATGGCGTGGTGAAATTTTAGGTATTGTCGGTAAAAATGGTTCAGGTAAAACGACGCTATCACACTTATTAACAGGATTCTTGACACCGACAAGTGGCGATGTCATTTTGAATCAACATTCATTATTACATGATTCAATCAAGGAACGTGCCGAACATATTGGATATGTTTTGCAAAATCCAAACCATATGATTACAAAAGCTAGTGTTTTCGAAGAAGTAGCCAGTGGTTTAAAGTTACGCCATGTGGATGAAGTAGACATTCAACAACGGGTAACGGATATATTGAAAATGGTTGATTTGTATTCGATGCGCAATTGGCCCATTTCTGCATTGAGTTTTGGTCAAAAGAAACGACTAACGATTGCAGCTGTGTTGGTTCTGAAGCCGGAAATTTTGATATTAGATGAGCCAACTGCAGGGCAAGATGCGGTGCATACAAATCGTATTATTAGCTTTTTACAGAAGATTAATCAATCGCATGAAACAACAATTGTGATTATTACGCATGATATGCATCTGTTAGCTCATTTTGTACAACGAACGTTGGTTATTGTTGATGGGAAGCTCTTAGCAGACACTTCACCAGCTGCATTATTAGCTAATGAAACACTTGTTCAACAAGCCAATTTGAAAACAACGAGTATTTATGAATTAGCGAAGCGCTTGGGCATTGCGCATCCAGAAAATTTGAACACAATATTGGGGCAATAAAACTTATGGCAGTCAACTCATTATTTGGATATAAAGCACGCGATACATGGTTGAATCAGATAACTGGAACGGTTAAATTAGTGGGGTTTTTAGCACTAACCACGATGGGGATGATTTCATATGATACACGTTTTTTGCTGTTTTTAGTGCTACTATCCTTTTTTCTTATCCAAACAGCCCATATTAAGTATCATGAATATGCTTTGTTACTAAAATTAGCCATTGTTTTTGCTATTTTAAATTTAGTGATGATTACTGTTTTGGCACCACAATATGGTGTGGCATTATATGGTACTCGGCATGTTTTATTTGGTAGTGGTTATTTTACAATCACACAAGAACAGGTCTTTTATGAATTTAATTTATTTTTGAAATATTTATTTTCCTTGCCACTATCGATTGTTCTACTGTTCACCACTAATCCCAGTGAATTTGCAGCAGGACTCAATAAAATTGGGATTCCTTACAAAATTGCGTATGCTTTTGCCATCACACTACGCTACATTCCTGATGTTCAAAGTGATTATCAGACGATTAGTTTTGCTCAGCAAGCACGAGGATACGAAATTTCTAAAAAAGCAACACTTTGGCAACGTGCTAAAGGCGGGACGCAGATTATTCTTCCTTTAGTATTTTCTAGTTTAAATCGCATTGATACCATTAGCCAAGCAATGGAACTACGGCGATTTGGCCGTTATGGTCAGCGATCATGGTATCAAAGTCAAAAGATGGCTTTCAGAGATATTATGGTATTAGTTGGTGCCATCATTGTTGTCTTAATGGGTTTTGGACTACTATTTTTAAATAATGGTCGTTTATATAATCCGTTTAGATGATAGAATATAGCTATGGCAAAAAGAAGATATTCACGAAAAAAAAGTAAAAAAGTACAATTACCGAAATGGCTTAGCCTAGTTATTGGCTTAGCCATTTTAATTGGTGGCGGTTTTCAGACTTATCAGTCAACTTATAGTACAAATCGCGCGATTACACAAAATCAATCCAAACAGAAATTAGTACCTAAAAATGTTGGTAGTGTTGCTGATAATAAATTGGCACAAATGGATTATGCTGGCACGGCAATTATTCAGGTTAATGGTAGCAAGCCTGATTTTTCTAAGTCAGATTTATCAACGTCACACAGTGAGTGGGCAACATATACGAATTTAGACGCTTTAGGTCGTGTTGGTCAAGCCAATGCGATGCTCGGTGTGAGTTTACTACCAAAAGAACCTCGTGAGCGCTTGTATACACGCCCTACAGGCTGGTCTAGTGTCCGTTTGAATAACCAAAATGTTTATAATCGTTCTCACTTGATTGCCTTTTCATTGGCCGGAGAGCAAGATAATCCCAAAAATTTAATGACTGGTACCCGTCAATTAAACGACCCAGGAATGGCTTATTATGAAAGTCGTGTCTTACGTTATATTAGAGAAACATCGCATCATGTGAGGTATCAGGTAACACCAATATTTAGAAGTAACGAACTCGTTGCACGTGGTGTTCATATGCAAGCAGCGAGTGTTGAAGATAATGCGGTGAGCTTTAATATTTATATTTTTAATGTCGAACCAGGAACAAGTATTAACTACCAGACAGGTTATGTCACCATTAATTGATAAACAGGTCAGTGGGGAATACCTATGATGAAAAAGCCACACAACGTCGTATGAGGTTGTGTGGCTTTTTATTGTAAATTAAGGTGTGATTATTGATGTTGCTGGACCAAACGTCGGAGCGGCAAGGCAATGAGTGGCACTAATATGGTTGCAGCAATTGCTTCTGGTACGCCATTAGATGCCACAATACCTAGCAAAATAGGAAGAAGTTGATCAACGGATACCTTATAAATCGCTGACATACCGTTAGCATAGAAAACATAAGCTAATCCCAATACCATAATTGTGTTCAGTAGTGCAGTTAGAAATCCGGTAATACCTGCACTCACTACTGGTGATAGTCGTTGTGCAAGCTTGTTAAACACTAAGCCAGCAATGAGTCCCACGAGTAGACGTGGGACAAGTGCAATCACTGGATTCGTGAATATTAAAGCTGCAACAGGACTACTAGGTGCTGTTAAAGCGGTAATGAACGACGTTAATCCCCATGTCAGCCCAATCATTGTACCAATCTTAGGTCCCAAGACAATAGCACTGATTGCAACGGTAACGTGGATTAAGGTGATGCGTAGTACACCAATGTTGAGACCACCTAAAATAGGTATCATGTTTTGTAGCAAAACAATTGCAATAAATATACTGGATAGGGCAATTAATTTTGTTTTAGATGACATCTTTTTTCCTCTAATTTTAAATTATTTAAATCATATCATATGCATGAATACTTTTGTAAAATAGTCATATAATATGAAAAAGGTGACGTGATGATTTACGAAAATAAACAGATTATAGTCATAGTAACTGGCGGTATTGCGGCATATAAAGCAGCCTATTTTGTGCGTGAACTGGTTAAGCAAGGTGCAGTAGTTCGAGTGGTAATGACATCATCAGCACAACAGTTTATCACACCATTTACTTTTGAAGTTCTAACGCAACAATCGGTTATGACAGATATGTTTCATCCGATTAAGACGGGTAGTGTACAACATATTGAATGGGCACAATGGGCGGACTTGATTTTTGTCGTACCAGCAACGGCTAATTTGATTGCTAAAATGGCTCAGGGAATTGCTGATGATGCAGCATTGACCATTATACTGGCTAGCCAAGCACAAAAGGTGGTAGCACCTGCTATGAATGATCAGATGTGGGAAAACCCAGCTACTCAGCGTAATATTCAACAACTTCATCATGATAATATATTGGTTATTATGCCAACGACGGGATTTCTTGCCGAAGGGTATGAGGGCAAGGGGCGCTTACCAGAACCAGTTGATATTCTCGCACAGACTGAAATACGCTTGCTTGCTCAAAATGGCGCATTAAAAAATCAACGGGTATTAATTACAGCTGGTGGGACACGAGAAGCATTAGATCCCGTACGGTTTTTAACTAATCGCTCATCAGGTAAAATGGGTTATGCATTAGCACAGGCCGCTGCTGAAGCAGGTGCTAGCGTTCAGCTCATTACCACAATTAATCGTAATGTTGCTTACAGCGTAAAGACAATAATGGTTGAAAGTACGCAAGAGATGTATGACCAAGTCATGTCGCATGTCCCCGATAGTGATATTTTTATATCGGCTGCAGCCGTGGCTGATTATCGACCGGCACAAAAAGCAGATCAGAAAATTAAGAAAACAGATGACAATAACATGACGATTAATCTTGTTAAAAATCCAGATATTTTAGCTGAAGTTGGACGTCACAAACGCCAACAGTATGTGGTTGGTTTTGCTGCTGAAACACAAGATCTGCTAGCATATGCTGACGCTAAATTAAAAACTAAGGGTGCTGACATGTTAGTTGCGAATGATGTGAGTCGTTCAGATATCGGTTTTTCCAGTGATGATAATCAAGTTGTCGTGTTAACTGCAAGTCATGAACCACAATATCTACCCGTTCAAAGTAAATTGGATACAGCTAGAGCAATCATTCAATTGATTGCAAAAGAATATAATTAAAAAGCCTAATATTGGGAAAATTCTCAACATTAGGCTTTTTAATTTATAGAACACGGAATTACTTTACGATTTCACAGAATTCAACGATAACTGCATCAGGTCCTTCAATATTGAAGAAACGAATACCCTTATCCCAGAATGGTAATGATTGAACTTCACTGTCAATAAGCTTGAAGCCTTCGGCCTTAGCAGCCTTAAATGCTTCATCAGCACTAGAAGTATTCATTGAAATGTGGTTAATTGCACCAGGCTTACCAGCAACTTCGTCTTGTTGCCATGTTTCAATTACCAAGTGGTTGCGCTTCATGAAAATAACATTTCCAACTGGGAAGTCACCAGTTTTTGTGAAACCAAGACTTGTCCAGAATTCTTCAGCTACTTTTAAGTCTGAAGTTGGAATACCAATGTGTTGTACATCGTCAAAATAATCTGTAAATGCCATGATTCTTACCTCCTCAGGTACAATGCATTAATTTTAGAATAATTTATGAAAAAATGAGTTGTGAAACGTTAAAGGTAACATTCACAACTCATCTCATTTATTTACCGACATCAACGGCTTGATGCTTCAAATTAGGGAAAATTAGACGGTCTGCAAAACCGGTAATATTTCCTTGGAACAAGAAAGCAAACAAGGTTCCTAAACCAAAGTTTTCTAAGTTGTGTGTCATAATAACTGCGATGATACCCATAAGCGTAGGTGGAATATA
This sequence comes from Leuconostoc fallax, assembly GCF_004354645.1. NCBI lineage: Bacteria > Bacillati > Bacillota > Bacilli > Lactobacillales > Lactobacillaceae > Leuconostoc > Leuconostoc fallax. The sequence continues at coordinate 32,761 of NZ_PUFI01000013.1, forward strand.
TGATACCCACATAGCTATTGCGGCTTTACCATTAAAGTATTTGAAACGCAAGATTTGCATCAAATCATCAGCTGGGTGCAACACAAGGTTAACACGCTGATAAATAGAAATGGCAGTAGCGATAAAGGCAACACCGACGAAGTTAATAATAACGAACAATATAATCATTGGTAGTGAGGTAGCATGATAGCCACCTAACATATTATTGAATATATTAGCGAACCATTGAATGAAGAGAGAGAATGGTAGCATGAAGGCAAAATTGCCTAATACACGACCCCAATCTAACTTTCCCATTAAAATGGCGTTTAAGAATGAAATTAACATTCCCAAAACTAAGAATGCCCAGAACAACGCAGTACTACTACCTCGGCCTAATATAGCATAACCTAAGTTAGTTTGTGCAGCTGTCCAGTAAGCTGATCCTAAGAAAGCGGGCAAAATGTGAGCAGATGTCACAATCGTTAGCACATTACCAAGCGCATTTAACACAAGTGAAAATGCGAAGTAAGCCAGCGACGCACTCATCGAAATGGATCGATTAGCAGCTTTCTTAGATAACTTTGATTTGTTGTTTGGCTTTTGCGCCGTTTTCTGCGCCATATTTATGCCTCTTCACCACCGACTTTGACAACAGCCTTAGATACGACACCCAACTTACCATTAACGAAATCATCAACAGTCTTGTAGTCCAATTCATGTGACATCAATGGCAATACATCCAACTTACCTGATGAAAGCAATGCTAATGAATCTTCGAATGCGTTAGGGTTAATGAATGATCCTTGAACTGTTAGTTGCTTTTGGAAGACTTCATATGTGTTCATTTCAAAGTGAGCATCAGGACCACCGACACCAAACATCAAAACTTGACCACCACGTGCTGATGATTCGATAGCTGATTCTTGTGTTTGTGGCAAACCAACAGCTTCAATCACAACATCATATTCGTCAGCAGGGATCTTGTCACCCTTCATTGTGTTGTATGTGTTAACTGCGCCGAACTTTTCTTTGTTCATAGCAAGCTTTTCATCAACAATACCAGCTAGGTCAACTTGGTGAACACCATAAGCTTGAAGAAGTTGTACGAACAATTCACCCATGAAGCCATCACCAATAACCAAAGCCTTTTGGTAAGGTGTTAACTTCAACAATTGAACACCGTGAACAGCACATGAAATTGGTTCTGTAACAGCGGCAGCCTTCAATGAAACGTTATCAGGAACATTGTAAACAACTGATGAAGGTGCTGTGAAGTATTCTTCGAAACCACCATCACGTGTTACACCAACGGCTGACAAGTTTTCGCACAATTCTGGACGTGCTGTACGGCAGAACTTGCACTGGCCACAGTAGATGTTAGGATCAACTGTAACACGGTCACCAACTTTAACGTTTGTTACGTCAGATCCAACTTCTGTAACAACACCTGAGTTTTCGTGACCAAGAACAATTGGTGGCACAGCATCAGCTGAACCAGGCAAACCTGCGTACAATGCGTGGTCAGTACCACAGATACCCGCAAAGGCAGTGTGAATTAACACTTCGTTAGGCTTTACTTCTGGCTTTTGAATGTCTTTGACTTCTAATTTCTTAGTGTCAGTTAAAACTAATGCTTCCATTATGAATTCTCCTCATATTTGTGATTCAAGTAACTTACACGCATATTGTTGCACAATTGTGGCCTTGTGTCAAACAAATTTTGCGTGTTTTCATGAATTTTATTTGAAATATTAGGGGGATAAACGTTGTCAGAATAGAGATTATGAAGTTTTCAGTACATAAAGTAAGTAAAAATATCTTTCCAGTAAATTTACATTAAAATCATTAATAATTTTCACAATATTATGAAAATATCAGGATAATTGTGAAAAAATAAACTTTTTAAAAGTAAGTAGAAAAAATATAGGTTCAGCCGCTTCAACGTGAGTATAGCAATTAGTGCGGGTCATGAAAATATGACAATAAAACTCAAAAAGAGGTCATTAATTATTTAAGTCAGTAACATATAATTTTCTGAAACAATGCTGTGAGCATGAAACCAGACTGAAAGTGATGTGTGAGGTAAAATATTACTTATTATTAGCGAGACAGTTGTGGAGGATAATATGCAACATTTAGATTATAGTGAGCAGGATTGCTGGATTGGTGAAACGAATTGGCAATCACCGATTGACATTGTAGCTAATGACGCCAAAAAAATCGATTGGCAAAAGCAACCGTTGATTGTTGACTTTACGAGTCATGATTTAACGATTGGAGATGATCGAGAGATTGGCGAGCAATTTTTAGCTTCGGGTCAGTTAACATTGGGTGAGCAAGTGTATCGTATGGAACGCCTGCATTTTCATGATGGCAGTGAGCATTTCATTGATGGCAAACAAGCTGACTTAGAAATTCATTTTGTCTTTCATAACGAACAGGGTGCAACACTAGTACTTGCCGTCTTAGGGACAATCGATGATGCCTCTAAAATAGAAGGCATCACCACAATCTTTAATCAGGGTATCCAGACAGCTCATTTACAACAGTGGCTACCTCAACCTTTGTCTTATTATCAATACACAGGCTCTTTAACAACGCCACCGTTGGGGAAGGATATTACGTGGCTTGTCTTGGCTAATGCTATTCAAGTGACGCAAGCTGATTGGCAAGCCATCCATGATAATTATCCATATAATCATCGACATATACAGCCGTTAAACGGTCGAACAGTACTGTACTATCAATAATTAACCGGTATAAACATGATATAATGAAAACTGTTTGCAAAAAATTAGAATTGGAAATAGTTGGATGGTTGTATTTTTTGATAGTCTTCAAGGCGTTTTAGTCATTTTAGTTATGATTGTTATTGGGTATATATTGGCGCGTAGTCGTTGGTTTTCACCTAGTAGTAGTCAAATTATTGCGCGTATCGTGACGCAAATTGCTTTACCAATGTATATGATTGATACCATTACAAAGGATTTTACGAAACAACAATTAGCGCAATTATTACCTAATTTGAAATATCCTGTGATATCGATGATGATTTTATTTGGATTATCAGTGGCGATTGCCCGACTATTGCATGTCCGTAAAAATCGTCGTGGCTTATTTCAATCAATGTTTTTTAATTCAAATACTGTTTTTGTGGGCTTACCCATTAATATGGCTTTATTTGGTCCTAGCAGTTTACCATATGTTTTGGTTTATTATATGGCCAACACGACATTCTTTTGGACATTGGGAACCTACCTCATTCAAAGAGATGGTGAAGGTACCTGGAAATTTGATATCTTCACAACTTTAAAAAAGGTTTTTTCACCACCTCTATTTGGTTTTATGATTGGTGTGGTCCTCGTATTATTAGATGTTAAAATACCAACCTTCATTGCTAGCGATTTGCACTATATGGGCGCTTTGACGATTCCACTATCAATGATTTTTATTGGTATTGCAATTGAAAAAGCTGGATTACGTAACATCAAATTATCACGATATAGTTTAGGTGTGCTAGCCGGCCGATTTATCTTAGCGCCAATTCTGATGTCATTATTACTTTGGCGAGCTGATGTACCACAGTTAATGAAGCAAGTATTTATTTTACAATCAGCGATGCCAGTTATGACCAATGCGCCGGTTGTTGCTAAACTGTATGGTGCAGATGCTGATTATGCTGCTATTATGGTTACTGAGTCAACTATTTTAAGCTTAATTGCCGTACCAATATTAATGACACTATTACAGAAATAATATCATGACCATCACGCAACATCTGATTTAAATACAACACATATCAAAATTTTTAATATATTAAAAAAAGACACGCTATTTTCTAATAGTGTGTCTTTTTTATACTATGATTTTGTGGTAATTAAGCGATAAAAATTTTAGCAAGTGTTTTCTCAAAAATAAATTTAGCGTTATATATTTTAATTATAAAAAATTGGAATTGTGGTAGTATTTTAACTAAATTAACCAGGTTGATGAAATAACAGCAGGAAAATTGAGGGCAAAAATGAAAGTAGAACGCATCGTTGCTAGAAGAAAGCAACTTAAATTGTCACAAATTGCGCTTTCAGATGGTATTTGTACACAAGCCACACTATCTAAATTAGAAAATGGTTTACAGATTCCATCGATTGATATTTTGGTATCGCTGTGTGAGAAACTGGGGTTAACATTGAATGACATTTTTCCAATGCATACTAAGCAAGCACTGACAAATGATGAAGTTTATTTAAATCAGGCTATTCAAGCACAAATCCATCAAAATGTTACAAAGTATCGGATGATTTTTAAAAAGATTGAACTCAAGTCATTGCGGGAAGAAAAACGAGCAGTCTATCATTTGTCACATTACTTAGCGGCTTTGTTCTTTGATAACGATGTTGTTTCAGCCAAAAGGTGGCGGGATCGTATTAACACAAACGAATTAGTCGATGACCAACAATTACTCCTTATGGCGGGTGAAGCTTATCAATGTTACATGGTAGGGCATAGTGACCGTGCACAAAGTTTATTTGCAAAAATATGGCAGCAACAGAATTTCTCGGCACGCTCAGTGCAAGAAAATGCGAGTGTAGCTAACATTGTGACATTGTATCTGAGTGCTCGATTTGAATTAGCTTGTGGCCGTTATAAAAATACTGTGTTTCTAGCTTCATATGGGATTAATTTATTGAGCGATACAGATCACAGTTATTTTTTAGAGAACTTTTTCTTGTTAATGGTACAGGCTGACAAACAGTTGCAAGGTCAACGTTTTGTGCATAATGAAATGTTAAAGAATGCGCGTACTTTGGCAAAATTACATCAAAATGAATTAATACTACAGCAAATTGGCACATTGTTTTAATCTGAAGGCTAGTTATGCTGATATAAATGGGGGAATAATGACAACATTAGAAGTGAAAGATTTACATGTTGCAATTGATAATCAAGAGATACTTAAAGGTGTTAATTTGGTTATGAAAACAGGTGAAGTACATGCCATCATGGGGCCAAATGGCACGGGGAAATCAACATTGTCCCAGGTTATTATGGGGCATCCAGCTTATCGCATTACGTCTGGAGAAATATATTTTGATGGGCAAAATTTAGCAGATATGGCTGTTGATGCACGAGCAAGAGCAGGCCTTTTCTTAGCCATGCAATATCCAGCTGAAATACAGGGTGTTACGAATATTGAGTTTATGCGGGCTGCAATCAATGCGCGCCGTCCTGAGGATGATCCGATTAGTGTCATGGATTTTATTAAGAAGTTAGACGAAAAGAGTGCCATATTATCGATGCCAGAGGAAATGTCTGCTCGCTATTTGAATGAAGGGTTTTCTGGTGGTGAAAAAAAGCGTAATGAAATTTTGCAATTATTGATGATTGAACCCAAAATTGCGATTTTAGATGAAATTGATTCGGGTCTTGATATTGATGCTTTAAAAGTTGTGGCTCGAGGTGTGAATGAAATGAAATCACCCGATTTTGGTGTTTTGATGATTACACATTATCAACGTTTATTAGATTATATTGTGCCAGATTTTGTGCATGTCATGATGGATGGTCGCATCGTGAAAACGGGTGGTCCTCAGTTGGCTAAAAAGTTAGAAGCTGAAGGGTATGCTGGTTTACGTGATGAACTTGGTTTAGATATTGTACTAACGGATGAAAATGTTGATGCAGGGTTATGAGGTAAACACACATGACTAAATATCAAAAGCAAGACATCTCTCTTACGGCTGCACAACAATTACCATTGCCCAATTTTCCAAAAGTAAAATACGCGAGTTGGCACTTAGATCAGCTTATGCCTGTTCAAAAAGCGATATCAAACGCACACTTCTTGACAGCAGAAGATGTAGGAATTGAAATATTGGGGACACAAGCCGGTCATCAGTATTTACCGCAAGAATTAATCAATGCTGGTGTTTTAGTCATGTCCATACAAGCAGCGAAAAAGGATTATCCACAATTGGTACAACGCTACCTATCATCCGTGATTCCAGCAGATCAAGATCGTCTTAGCGCTCAAAATTTATTGCAGTATAATGCTGGTATTTTTGTTTACATTCCCGACAATGTGGTGATTCAATCGTTGTTGCAGCTTGTTTTGGTACAAAATGCGACAACAACTGGCGACGCGGTGCAACGCATACTCATTTATGTCGGTAAAAATGCACAATGTACAATCTTGCAACAGCTACGTACCATGGGAGAAGCAACTATTAAAAGCTCCACGGTGATTGAAGTCTTTTTGGATGCTGGCGCAAATGTTCAATACAGTGCGATTGATGCCCTATCAGCAAACACAAGTGGTTATCTAAATCGCAGTGCCTTATTAGCTGATAATGCGCAATTAAATTGGGCACAAGCTGAATTCAATCGTGGCAATATGGTCATGCATTTAGACACGATGTTGAGTGGACAAGGCGCGCAAACGCATGCTAACGTCATGGCTATGGTATCCCAAAAACAAGTCCAAGGGATCAATACTCGTGTTAGTAATCGTGGCCGGCATACTATCGGCCACATTTTACAGCGCGGTGTCATTTTAGATCATGCTGCTCTCGTGTTTAATGGTGTTGGGAATATTATTAAAGGTGCAAAAGGTGCTGATGCACAGCAAGAATCGCGTATTTTGATGTTGTCTAAAAAGGCACGGGGGGATGCTAATCCGTTGCTTTTGATTGATGAAAGCGATGTTACTGCAGGGCATGCTGCTTCTGTTGGTCGTATGAATGCAGCACAACTTTATTATCTAATGAGTCGTGGCTTATGTGAAAAGGTTGCACGACGCTTGGTGATTCGTGGCTTTATGGGGCCCATCTTAGCCCAAATACCACATCAGGTCGTTCGAGAATCGATTATTGAAGATATTGAAAGGCAGTTAAAAGATGCACATCAATAAAAATGATTTTCCAATCCTTCAGCAACAAATGCATCAACACGATATGGTTTATCTTGATAATGCTGCGACTTCACAAAAACCACAAGTCGTCATTGATGCCATTACCAAATATTACCAATTGAGTAACGCTAACGTTCATCGTGGTATTTATGAACTATCACAGCATGCTACTGAGGCTTATGAACAAGCGCGCGATAAAGTGACAGCATTTCTTCACGCACAGCAACGTGAAGAAGTGTTATTTACTCGTGGCACAACTGAATCTCTCAATTGGATAGCGTGTACTTATGGGATAGCAAATGTTCATGATGGTGATGAAATTGTGTTGTCATATATGGAACATCATGCCAATATTGTGCCGTGGCAACAGCTCGCCAAAAAAGTAAATGCCAAGTTAAAATATATTGCGCTGAATGAAGATGGTACTTTGAATATGGCAGATGCACAAAAACAAATCACATCTCGTACTAAAATCGTAGCCGTAGCGCATGCTTCCAATGTTTTGGGTGTTGTTAACCCGATAAAAAAGCTAGCAGACTTAGCACATCAACAGGGTGCGGTTATTGTTGTTGATGGTGCGCAATCAACACCACATATGCCCGTTGATGTTCAGCAGATTCAGGCTGACTTCTTTGCTTTTTCAGGCCATAAAATGCTGGGACCGATGGGGATTGGTGTATTGTATGGCAAACGACAGCTACTAGAGGCCATGCCACCAGCACAATTTGGTGGAGAGATGATTGAACGTGTTGGCTTGCTGGATGCAACGTTTCAACCATTACCGTGGAAATTCGAAGCTGGTACACCGAATGTTGCGGGTGCGATTGGCTTAGGTGTAGCAATTGATTATCTTAACCAGATTGGGATGGATAATGTGCAACAACATGAGAAAGATTTGGTGAATTATATTTTACCCAAATTATCAGAAATTGATGGCGTGCGCGTTTACGGGCCACAAGCTGCTAACCATTCTGGTGTAATTGCTTTTAACGTTGATCAGTTGCATCCGCATGATTTGGCCACTGCATTGGACCAACAGGGGGTGGCGATTCGAGCAGGACACCACTGTGCCCAACCTTTAATGCATTATTTGAACGCTTCTGCTACAGCGCGTGCTAGTTTTTACATATATAATACGATGGCTGATGCGGATAAGTTAGTTGACAGTATTATGGCTACGAAGGAGTATTTTAATCATGGGATTAGATCATTTGGATGATTTGTATCGTCAAGTTATTATGACACATGCTGCACATCCCCATCATTATGGTGAATGTGAAGATCCAAGTGTCAGGATGACACGCTATAATCCTTCTTGTGGGGATGTTATTTACTTATCATTAGTTCTATCCACAGACCATAAAATTAAAGCCATTGCATTTAAGGGTGAAGGATGTGCCATTTCTAAAGCATCAGCTTCGATGATGACAGATTTGGTGATGAACCAGCCAATTGTCAAAGCAAGGCAACTGATACAATCTTTTTCTAAGATGTTGATGGGGGAAAAATCAGAAGTAGGTGACTTGAAAGATGCGCAATTATTAGCTGGAGTCCAGCAATTCCCGGCAAGAATTAAATGTGCCAAGTTACCTTGGCAGGCCTTAGAAGATGCGTTAGCAGAACAAGGGGGAAGTTAATGGAAATTGATCGTCAGAATGCTATTGAAAAAACAAAGCAAGCAATTCAACAGAAAACACAGAGTAATGCAGATTTTCAAGATCATCATAAGCCGGTTTTTTCAACAGGAAAAGGATTAAATGAAAAGATTATCCGTCAAATTTCAGCCAAAAAAAATGAGCCTGAATGGATGTTGGATTATCGTCTGCGCGCTTTTGCGGCTTATCAGCAGATGCCCATGCAAACGTGGGGGCCAGATTTGAGTGCGATTGATTTTGATGAAATTTATTACTACAATAAACCGACAGATCAGCAATATCGCGATTGGGATGATGTGCCAATAGAATTAAAAGAAACGTTTGAACGTTTAGGTGTCCCAGAATCAGAGCGTAAATGGTTAGCTGGGTCATCTGCACAATATGAATCCGAAGTGGTTTATCATCGGATGAAAGCAGAATTTGAAAAAACAGGCATTATTTTCACTGACACGGATACTGCCGTACAAAAATATCCCGATTTATTGCGGGAATATTTTGGCAAAATAGTGAAACCAACAGATAATAAATTGGCAGCTTTGAACGCAGCAGCATGGTCTGGTGGTACGTTTATTTATGTACCAAAAGGCGTTCATGTCACAACACCAATTCAGTCATATTTTCGTATTAATACGGAAAATGAAGGGCAATTTGAACGGACGTTAATTATTGTTGATGAAGGGGCACATGTGGATTATGTTGAAGGGTGTTCAGCACCAACATACTCTGGTGACGCATTACACGCAGCAGTCGTTGAGGTTATTGTTAAAAGAGATGGTTATTGCCGTTATACAACAATTCAAAATTGGTCAAATAATGTTTACTCTTTGGAAACGAAGCGTGCGTATGCATTAGACAATGCCACTATGGAATGGGTAGACGGTAATTTTGGTTCTAAAACGACAATGAAATATCCTGCTGTATATTTGAATGGCGAAGGGGCACGCGGCACAATGTTATCTATTGCTGTGGCGGGTCAGGGTGTGCATTTGGATTCAGGTGCCAAAATGATTCATAATGCTAAAAATACGTCGTCGTCAATTATTTCAAAGTCAATTGCACACGATGGAGGCGCAACAGATTATCGTGGTACGGTTAAATTTGGCCGTGAAGCGAGTGGTGCTTTTGCACATGTGGAGTGCGATACGATTATTGTTGATGATGAATCATCAGCAGATACCATTCCATATAATGAAATTTTAAATGGGGATGTGGCTTTAGAGCATGAAGCTAAAGTATCACGCGTATCAGAAGAACAATTATATTATCTGATGACACGTGGTATTTCCGCTAAAAAAGCAACCGAAATGATTATTATGGGGTTTGTTGAGCCGTTCACTAAAGAATTACCAATGGAGTATGCGGTTGAATTAAATCGGCTTATGAAATTTGAGATGGTGGGTTCAGTAGGATAAATAGGGAGAGAGCATGTCAGAGACGATAGAAACTGATATTTTAGAAGCATTACAGACAGTCATTGATCCAGAATTGAGAATTGATATTGTTAATCTTGGCTTGATTTACCATGTTGATTTCATTGAAGATACTGGAACAGCAAATGTTGAGATGACACTTACAACAATGGGCTGTCCATTAGTGGAAGTTTTAGAAGATATGATTCGCCAGGCATTAATGGCTTTACCAGAAATTAAAGCTGTCAATATTAACCTGGTTTGGGAACCGGCCTGGAATATTGATAAAATGAGCCGCTATGCACGGATTTCACTTGGACTTTACTAATTTAATAGACATTATAAAAAAATAAAAATTAGCAATATAATACTCATCGTATTATAATTTTAAGTAACGCGTGCCAAGCTAACGTTGGGCACGGACACTTAAGATTTGGGAGTCGACTATGGAGAAGAAGACATACATTATGACGGTAGTTTTAGTTGCTTTTTTTGCAGCTATGACTGCATTGGGAACAAGTATTAGAGTGCCTATGCCGGCAGCTATTGGGAGCCCATTTGTGCATGTAGGGAATACTGTTGCCATCCTTTCAGTTTTACTCATGGGATATCGTCACGGTGCCTTAGCTGCGGGAATAGGGTTTGCTATTTTTGATATTTTGAGTGGCTATGCGGTTGAAGCGCCATATTATTTCATAGAAATATTTATTGTGGGTGCTGCAGCCATTGGTACTTGGCGTTTAGTTGATTTTTCAACACATAAGACATTTACTCGGCTCATGATGATTTTATTGATAGCAAGTATTGCTAAATTGATAATGACCTTGTTACATAATTTTGTGAAAGCACTCATTATTGGTACCAATGCACCTACCGCTGTTTCGTTGTCTTTAGCATCTGTTTTTCCAACGGTCATTAATTGTGTCACAACGATTGTTTTGGCAGGTATACTTTATTGGCCCCTTGAAAAGATTTTGAATAAGATGATTTTAAATAAAGGTTATTGATTATTTATCCATATAAAAAGCGCCGCATCTTTGATGCGAGCGCTTTTTATATGCGTATTTGTGAAATTAATTGGAAGCGTTGATCCTGAAGTAGTGAATTCGGATTGTTGCCTAATTTACCATTGGGAATTGGTAAATGTAACAGCGCATAGTATCGCTTCCAATCAGGTAACACTGTATTTCTTGGTCCAAACTGCATGGGAATAAGATTAAAAAAATGTTCAGGTTTAAAAATTTCATAAATAAAACTCGAGCAATAGTAACCTGGTTCATCGGGATCAAAACTAGTATTGTAAGGTGAGCCTAATAATGCTTTTGCTCGGTTTATAATCGTGTCATAATTTAACTTTTTCTGACAGAGACGATAAACATCGACATTAGTATCTTGGTCATGCAAAAAATCAGTTAATTTTTGTCGTATACAACCTTTATTATGGGTCGCATGCATCACAAAAAAATTGTCGTGAGATTTTTCCAATATCGCAACATGTGTATAGTTCACGTTTACTGTGGTCTGATTTTGTGTGCTTTGGGCAATCATTTGTGACAGTGGTTGTTGGGAAGCTTGGACAAATAATAAATCACCATTGTGATAGCTTGATATCGACATAGGGACCCTCTTTTTTGATTTTGTTATTCATTAGCATATCGAATATGATTCATGCATGCAAGATGCTAAAACTGTGTCAATTGCTCATGAGATTTTTGTACATCGTAGTGATTTGGTGTTATTCTAAGGGAAAGGAGGATTACTAATGACACATAATGATGAATTGGAATTAAAGGATTATGGTCCTTTACCATTTGCAGAGAATTTGCATGATGCAGCATTAGCCAATGATAATTATCGGACAACATTATGGACTGGGGAACATGTTCAGATTACATTGATGGCGATACCAGCTGGTGGCGGTGATATTGGTATGGAAAAGCATCATGATAATGATCAGATTATTTACATGGTTTCAGGTGTTGGTCGTGTGAAAATGGGTAAAGATAAGAACAAATTAACGGTGGATAAAGAAGTACACGCCGGTGATGTTGTGATTATTCCTGACGATACGTGGCACAATGTAATTAATGCTGGTGATGAAACCATGAAGGTCTTTTCAGTTTATTCACCTGTTAAGCATGCCAAAGGAACGAACGAAACAACTAAAGCAGATGCAATCGATAAGGAAGGCCCATTAGAAGGAACGCAAAATTGAGATTGTATTTTCGATGAAAAACATGCCAATGCTGAGCAGTATTTGGTGTGTTTTTATTTGTTTATTTTAAAATGGACTATAAGCAACCAATGCAATCAATGAAAGGAGTATCATGTATGCAAAAAATAGTAATTGGTAACAGTGATATTAAAACCGGTAAACTAGGGTTAGGCACTAATAAAGTGGGTGGACATAATCTTTTCTCAGGTTTAAATGATCGAGCAGGTGCGGACGTGATTACAACTGCCCTGGACTCAGGCATCCAAATGCTAGATACGGCATACATGTATGGGCTAGGACAATCTGAAACGATTATTGGAGATGTTTTACGACAGTATAATCGTTCTGATATTATTTTAGCTACAAAGGCAGCGCAAGATCCTGATCATGATTTAACATTTAATAATGACCCAGAATTTCTAAGACGCGCTGTTGACCAGGCATTGGAACGTTTAAAAACAGATTATATTGATATTTTTTATATTCATTTTCCAGATGATAATACACCAAAAGATAAAGCTGTTGCGGCTCTGTCTGAACTTAAAGCACAAGGTAAAATCAGAGCCATTGGGCTTTCTAACTTTACATTAGATCAAATTAAAGAAGCTAATGTCAATCATGATATCGATATTGTTGAAGACCATTATAGCTTGGTACATCGTGATGCTGAGCAATCCTTATGGCCATATTTGAAAGCGCATCATATTACATTTGTGCCTTATTTTCCGCTAGCCCAAGGCCTATTAACGGGCAGATACCGACAGGAAGATCAGCCAAAGTTTAAGCAATATCCAGTGGCAAAATATCAGCACATCATGTCAGCGTTAGAAGATCTTAAAACAATAGCTAATCAACATGCGGCAACTATTGCACAAGTTGTTTTGGCTTGGTATATGACTAATCCAGATATTGGTGTTGTTATTCCAGGGGCAAGAGATGCGCAGCAAGTACAAGACAACGCTAAAGCAGCACTATTGACATTAACATCTGATGAATATGATGACATTGATCGATTATTCCAAGGATTCTAATAGAAATAAAAAACTGATAAACAAATCTGTTTACCAGTTTTTATTTTGAATAAGGGAAAAAATAAAGCTCGTGATTAGCGTACGTTGCCAAATAAATATCTGTAATCGTATAATCGTGTTGTTTCAGATAGTCGGTAAGCCAAGCTTCATCATGGCCAGTGGCGGTGAGTACAGCAGGATTGAGTTGTCCATCGGTGATTATTGGATAACGAATCGCTTCATCATCCGTCGTCATTACAGTAAGTTGCCCGTTTTGTTCTAATACGGCTAAACTGACATCCGTTAAACTCGCAACACCGCTACTTCTTAATTTCAAACTCAAATCATTGGCGCTTAAACCGTGTTTTAGGGCTGAATCAACATCTAGTTGGCCGTTTGTGATAATGATTTGTGGTTGCCCATCTATAAATTTTTTAATGTAACGATTATGATTGGTGGTAAAACGCAAAATAAGCACTAAGAGTGTCCAAATTAATAAGACTAAGAAATATTGCAAAATAGTAATTGCTGAACTATAAATCATCCCACCCACAATGGCACCAAGTACATAATTTTGTACTTGATCTAACGCACTAACTGGGGCTAAATTACTTTTCCCAGAAAGGTTAATTTGGATAATAATGGTTAATAAACCTAAAGCAAGTTTAATTGTGACTTCCCAATATGATCCCATTATTATTTCACCTCATTGATATATTCTATTTTTTGATTAATGGTAATGGCTGGTGTCAGTGTAATGGATTGACCATCATCTGAAAGATTAACCTGATAAAATTTAGTATCGATTTTGACTAACATCCCATTTGTAGCAGTACGAGTATTAGTCCAGACTCGTGATAATGGTTGATGTTGATCATGTGCTACACGTTTTAAAATTTGTGTGGTCTGACTCTGTTGGGATGAGGTTGATTTCATCGTTTGCCATTCGCTGATCTGCATACCCACGAGTAAAATGAATGCGAGAATACCGATAATAAATAAATCACGATATTTTAGGTCTGAGCGGTGTCGGTACCATAGCAAAGCACTAATGCCTACGCTCACAATAATTAAAATTAAAAATGACATCTGAATCAATGTATACTGTGTCGATTGCTTAATTAAATAATGATATGAATAGAATGTCATTGTGAATGTTCTCCAGTTTTAAAAAAATAACATATTGCATTTATTATAGCGAATTTGATAGGATTACGAACATTCAGATTTTATGTATATTAGTGTGATTTTAGAAAACAAAATAATTGGAAAATTAGAAAAATATAAAGGCCATTAACCGTCATTCTCATACAAGCTATTTTCAGTGTTGAAGGCTGGTTGATATAATACAGGCAATATATTAGCATAGTAAAGGTGCATTTGTGATTATGATGCACGACCCGAATCTTATAAATAAAGGGGCAGTTACTATGCATTTACATCAAGCAACAGAAAAAGAACGTCAACTAATTTTTAATATTATCTTAGACGGTAAACAGCAATTGTCTGATGCAGGCATTGATCAATGGCAAACTGAATATCCTAAGATGTCAGTTATTGATCAAGATATTGCTAAGGGACAAGCCTTTATTTTTGATAGTGAAGATCATGAAACAGTCGGAACAGCAGCGATTATAAAAGCGCCTGATGAAGCTTATGATGCGATGACCGGTGAATGGTCAGACACGACAGCACAATACATGAGCATTCATCGTGTTGCAATTTATTCTCATCATAAGGGCAAGGGATATGCTTCGCGTTTGTTTGAAGCGTTATTCAATTATATTGAGCAGCACCATCCAGAAATAACTAGTATTCGTATTGATACGCATCAAGACAATGACAAAATGCAATATCTTATTAAAAAAGTTGGGTTTGAAGAAGTTGGTAAGATGCATGGCTTTTACCATCCAAATGATGTGAGCTATGTGTATGAAAAACTTATCGGCGCTAAAATCAAAGTTGCCAGCACAAATTAATATCGTTAAAAATGGTAAGTCGTTGACTTGCCATTTTTTATTGACAAAATAATGAAAGATTAATATACTATTTTTGAACATATATTATATGTCGTATAGTATTGGAGAAAATAAGTATGGCAATTCAAATGAGTTCAGAATTATTGGATGGCTGTGTTCTAGCCGTATTAGACCAAGAAGACTATTATGGTTACGCGCTTACACAAAGAATACAGGCAACAATCTCTGTTTCGGAGTCCACGTTATATCCTGTATTAAGGCGATTAAAAAATAATCAATTCGTCACAACTTATGACCAACCTTATCAAGGTCGAAATCGGCGTTACTATCAAATTACCGCACAGGGTCGTGATGAATTGACACGCATACGTCAGGATTGGGTAATATTCCAAGCAAATATTGACGCACTATTGAAAGAGAGATAAGCAGATGGAGAATTATTTAGCTGAATTAGAGCAACTATTGCATCAGTTGCGGCCGTCAGATAAAGATGAAGCGATGGATTTTTATCGTGAATATTTGATGGATGCTGATTTGACAACATATCAACAATGCATTGATGAATTAGGCACACCAAAACAATTATCACGGAAAATTTTAGCCGACTATTCGATTAAGGCAGATGAGACATCAACTAATTATTCGGATAATAAAAATTCACGCTCAAATATCAGGTTAATTTGGTGGATTGCCTTGGCACTATTAGCTTCACCATTAGCTTTACCTGTATTTATTGCTCTGGTAACAGGCGCTGCTGTTGCCTTTGCATTAGTCGTCACTTTGTTTGTGGTTATTGCGACTTTTGGTATAACAAGTCTTGTATTAGTGATTGCCGGTATTGGCATCTTGTTACAGTCAATTTGGACGGGATTATATTATATTGGCGGTGGATTATTGATTTTAGGTATTATGTTAGTCGTCATACCAGTTACGATGAGTTTACTGAAGTGGCTAATCGCTAAAATAGCGCAACTTAGTAAAGCACTTTATCGTCGTTTTACCGATAGCAAGCATATGCATTAGGAAGGAAATAACATGAAACGAAGTATTAAAATTGGATTGAGTTTAATGATTATTGGTGCTGTGCTATCCTTGTTTGGATTCCTTTTTGGTGGTGCTTCTAGTACGATTACTTGGCATGACGGCCTTAAAGTGATTGATCGCAAAACACGAAAAGAAAAAATGTTACAACAATCATATACTTATGACACTGTCAAAAATATTGAGGTATCAACGGCTCTACCTGTACGAATTATTAAGGGTGATGTTGATAAGGTTACGGTTAAAGCAACGGCTTATCATGAATTACCAGAGGTTAACCACACAAAAAATGATTTAAAAGTTATTGATAAACAGACAAGTGGTGCAAATCAAAGCAAGGGTGAATTCCATATCAGTGGTTTCTCTTGGCATTATAATAATTGGGATAGCCTAGGGGGAGTCACCATTACTCTGCCACAATCACAGCATTTATCTGATATTCAAATCACAGGGCAAAATAACGGTGATGTTCTTCTAACTGATATCCAATCGGATAAAATAGCCATTCAACATGTGGCTGATATCAATCTCAAAAATATAAAAGTGACGCATGATCTAACGCTTAATGATATTGTAGATGGCCATTTAAGTGATGTAACCGCATCAACGGCGACGATTCAAAGTGATGATGGTGATTTAGCCATGCAAAATTCACAAATTAATAATCGTTTGACAATTCAGCTTGGCGATGGCGACTTGAGTATGCATCAAAATGATCTTCATTCTGGTGAAGTACACACAGCAGATGGTGATATTAGTTTACTGGGTAATCGCTTGACTGATCGATTGGCCGTCACAACACAAGATGGTGATATTTCGGCTTCTATTGGTACAAGTAGTGTTACTGCTAAAACATTAGATGGTGACTTATCAGCGTTTAATCAGCATGGTGATGATCAAACAAGTTACACACATAAAGGAAAGGCTGGATCATATGTCATTACCACGGATAGTGGTGATGTGGCAATTAAGCGATAAATATATTATTTGTTAGATGTTAAGATATATTGACAAAATATTATGATAATGTTTTAATTGAATTATTATTTAATAAGAAAAAGGTAACAAATGTACACAAGTAACGTCGTAACTGAATTAGTGATTATCAGCGCCATTATTATTATCTAATCATAATGGGCTGATATTTAGTGTTGCGCATTATGATTCACATCAATAATGCGCAGCTGACTGATTAATTTATAAGTGATACTTGTAACTCGATTAGCTGTAGTCATACAGTTAATCGAGTTTTTTGTTATTTGAAGGAGAAGAGAGAATATGACACAACAACATCATTGGCGAAAGACGATTTTAGTCGCTTCTTTAATATTTGGTATGTTTTTTGGTGCGGGAAACTTAATTTTTCCAGTACAGCTCGGTCAATTGGCCGGCGCGAATTGGTTACCAGCTACCCTAGGATTTTTAGTTACTGGAACATTGGTGCCATTTTTGGCAATGTTGGCAGTCAGCGTGACAAGGAGTCGTGGTGTGTATGATATTGCCAAACCAGTAGCACCGTGGTTTGGTACATTATTTTTAGTCATGCTACATTTAACGATTGGTCCATTTTTTGGGACACCACGGACAGCTGCTACAGCATTCTCAATGGGTGTGGCACCGTTTTTACCGGGTTCACTTCAGACCGGTGGCATGTTTATTTTTTCTGCTCTGTTTTTTGGCTTAGCATATGTGCTGAGTGTGAAACAATCTAATCTTGTATCATGGATTGGTAAATATCTTAATCCGCTATTCTTAATTTTATTAGTTGGCATTTTGTGTATTGCATTACTTGTACCGATGGGTAACTTGCAACAAACGGTCAATACAGCTTATCAACAAAATGCGGTATTTCAAGGATTTTTAGATGGCTATAATACAATGGATGGTATCGCTTTATTGGCATTAGCGGTGACCGTCGTTTACGCTGTTAAAGGTCTAGGTTATCATGATGATGAGGTACCTAAAATGGTAGCTAAAGCTGGTATGCTGAGCATTGTCGTTGAAGCTGCATTTTATACAGCGCTCGTATTGCTGGGGACATCAAGTTTAGGTGCTTTTAAGGTTTCGGCTAATGGTGGCGATACTTTTGCACAGATTGTTGGGCATTACGCTGGTAATTTTGGTACTTTATTCACAGGTGTTGTGGTAACTTTAGCTGTTTTTACAACAGCTATGGGATTATTTGCATCATTTGCACAAGATATGCACAAAGCATTTCCGAAAGTGAGTTATTTGAACTGGTTGCGGGTTATCGCTGCTGGATCGTTTATCACGGCAAATGCTGGATTAACCAACATTGTTGCTTGGGCAGTGCCGGTCTTGATGTTGATGTATCCATTTGCACTTTCTTTGATTGCTTTATCATTACTAGCAAAATTTTTCAATCGATCAGCGATTGTTTATCAAATGGTGATGGTTTTTGTGATAGGTCCTGCATGTTTAGATGCTTTATCTAATTCACCAGTATCAGTAGTAGGGTGGGTATCTCAAATTGTGACAACTTATCATCAGGTTGTGCCGTTAGCGGCGCAGGGGATGGGCTGGGTTGTTCCCGGAATGGTAGGTCTCATGTTAGGATATGCGGTGTATCGTGTTCAGACGCTTAATGCTAAAAAAATAGACATACGTGATACTACTTTGTCGGAGTAGTCATTGTAATTGTAAGCGTTTGCGTAAAACGTATGACATACGTTACACTAAGGGTAAGCATCCACATGATGCAAGCATATATCGAATAATATGATGTTGAAACTGACAAGGAGGGTATTGTTATGCAAAACACGTTGACGCAACAATTGTCTGAGGCTTTTAATACCAATGAATCTGAGGTTTTTATTTCGATTTATTTACGAATTCGTAAAGCAACCAAAGGGTTAGAGTGGCAGAAACTTCATTTTAAGCAGTTGGTTGAACAAGCAGAAAAAAAATTTAAGCAACAGTTTACGGATAAAGAGTGGCAGTTATTTAACGATGAATTTCAAGAGGTGCTATCGGATAGTACTTTTTGGGATCAGCACTTAGGTCAGTCTGTTGGTATCTTTACTAATAGTCAAAAACTGGTTGTTGTGGATTTAAAGCATATTGAAATTGAACAAGTTCACGTTTCTGATTTACCGGCTATTTTACCGTTAGTTGCGGATGAACAAGTGTATCCAACAGTTGATATATTAGCTTTACAGAATAAAACATTCGCTTATTATAAAGTGCGCGATGGTATCATAACAGAAATGGCCTTCCCAGATAACGCACCCACAACCCTTACAAAGGCATTGGGAAGTGAAAAGACTGATAGAATGGTTAACTTTAATGCAAGTCCTTCAGGCGGTAGTCGTAATCATGGTGCAACATTCCATGGCCACAGTAGTGCAGATGATGAGCGTGAAGTGGATCAAACCAACTTCTTTAGAGCTGTTTCAAAATATTTACAACAACATGAAGATATCGATCAAAATATACCAGTCGTTTTGTTCGCTGAGCCACGCCAACAAGCGGTTTATCGTGAAGTTAGTAAGTCACAACGCATTAGTGAGGCGCTAAGCATTGATAAGTCACCAGCAAAGCTAACATTAGCCGAAGTTCGTGATGCAGTATCTGTTATTCAAACACAGTGGCAAGCACTTCGCACGCAATCATTGACAGCACAATATGATAAGGCAGTGGGACAACAATTAGTATTAGATCGGATTGATACAATGATTGAACCAGCCACAAACGGTCAAATTAGAACTTTATATGTTTCGCCTGATAGCCGTTTTGAGGGGTATTTCACCGCTGACCAAGAAGGTCAATTTACCATTGTTGATCAATTACAAGATGACATTATAGAAAAAATTAGTGATATTGTTTGGCAGCAGGGTGGTGACATTGAAGTGGTTGCTTTACAGGCCATTCAGAGCCAATCTCCGGCTGTTGCGATATTACGCTATTAATAAAAAATTAATAAAAAAGAACCCGAGAGGGTTCTTTTTTTATGCATACTTATGTGCAATTTTAGCAGCTACGGCCGTTGCGAGGGCACCAACGATGTCATCAATGAAAGTGTTAACATGACCGGATTTATCTTCATCAAGTTGCTTAATAATGCCATGCTTGACTTTATCTGTGTAACCATAGTTGGTTACGCCAATCGTACCGTAAATATTAGCAATACTGAGTGCTAAACCTTCATCGACGCCAAATACCGAGGAATCATTTGTAATGATATCTTGCAATGGCTGTTTCAGCAAACCTTCTGTTGCCAAACGATCGAGTTCCAAGGCAACCATAGCGTTGCTAAGTACTTCGCGTTTTTTCATAACATTTTGGGTTTCTTGTTCAAATTCTGATAGTGGAATGTCTGGTAAGTATTGTTTTTGTAGGTCATAAGTAATTTTAGCAATCTCATGATAAGTAACACCTTTGGTAGCCAATGCGGCTGTGACGTATTCATAGGCAGCTTTATCGGGATAGCGAAAATTTGAATTGTACATATTGTTAAAAATCTCCCTTAATTATAAATAATTTATCTTAGCTTAACATATCCGGCGATCAATCGCGGTTGTTTCATCGATTACTTTCCGGAAAAACTAAAAGCTGTTGTGGTGACAAGAAACGGCTTTTGAGTAGAATATCAGCAACAATTTGAGGGCTTTCGGGATTGGGTTTGCGCAACCAATGTGTAACGGTATTGATGAGACTGCTTAAAATAATTTCTTTTGTGTAATCGAGGGGCATAATATCAGAATAATCACCATGCCGCTTATGCAGACCTTCTGTCATTTCAAGATCAATGAGTGTTTTAATTTGATTAATAAAATTTTGATCACCATTATCAGATAAAATGGCTTGAAATGTTTCACGCTCACTATCGATATAGCCTAAAGCTTGGATAAAAACATTGTATGGTGAAGATAGAATATTTTGAATTTCATCATGTGACCACGATGAATAGGCCGTCAGCTCTTCATGCATGGCTTGCTGAATATTGTGATACAAATGATTTTCAATACTCGATAATAAATCATATTTGTCTACATAGTGTGTGTAGAAAGTACCACGGTTAATTTCAGCGATCCTTGTAATATCCGATACAGTTAGAGCAGTCATCCCTTTTTCATGGATTAATTGTATGAAGGCCTTTTTTATTTTAATTTTAGTTTGTTCAACTTGCTTCGCGTGTTCCAAATTTAAAACCCCTCAATTTTTGATTTCATAATACATTATTCAACAAGTTGTTGATTAATTCAACATAAACGCGAAAATTGTTTATTGTAATTCTTATACTTTTTAATTAATATAGTCAAAGATATTTAATGAACACCGTGTTGAATAAAAAGGAGATAAGATGTTATTTTCTGAGTGGAAAAATCTTTTGAAAAATAAATTTTTAATTATTGTCTTAGTTGCAATATTGGCTATTCCGTCAATATATGCTGTCACATTTCTAGTTTCTGTTTGGGATACATATGGGAAAGTGGATAATTTGCCAGTTGCTGTGGTTAATCATGATCAAGCTGTCAAGTATCATGGGAAAACAATCAATATTGGCGATGATTTGGAAAAGAATTTGAAGGATTCTAGTGCTTTGGATTTTAGATTTCCAAGTCAAAAAGCAGCAGATGATGGTTTGAAAAACGGTAAATATTATATGGTATTAGAAATGCCAAATAATATGTCAAAGAGTGCTACAACCGTGATGGATAAGCACCCGCAGAAGATGACGATAACCTACAAAACAAGTTCCGGACATAGCTTTATTGCTAGTAAAATGACGGGTAGCGCTGCCGAGAAAATAACACAAAAAATATCTGACAATGTCTCAAAATTATATGCCAAAACATTATTGAATCAAATGCAACAAATGGGAATGGGTATGAGTACTGCAGCAACAGCTAACGGTAAGTTGTCTAATGGGACAAAAAGTATTCAGTCAGGGACTGATCAAATTGCGCATAATCTTGATAAACTATCACGTAGCAGCTTAGTATTTAAAGATGGTGCGAATACTTTGGAAAAAGGATTGAGTCAATATACAGTAGGTACGCAAAAATTATCACAAGGGAGTCAACGTTTATCAGCTGGTCTTGGCAAGATGGACACGCAAGTACCCAAATTATCACAAGGCATGCAACAACTTAGTCAGGGATCTAATATATTAACAACCGGAATCGCTGCTTATACTAATGGTGTATCTAGTGTCGACTCAGGCGCACAAAAATTAAATCAAGGTATGGGTCAACTTTCTCAAAATACCAGTCAATTAGGTCAGGCTGTATACCAATTGAATGCGGGTGCAAGTCAATTGGTTAGTGGTGTTCAAGGCTATACAGGTGGTACAAATAAGGCCTTCGAGAGTAGTAAGCAATTATCGGATGCTTTAGAACAACTCAACCAAACACTTAATCATCAAACACCCTCAACTCAAAGCGCCGCATTGTCACGAAACCTATCAGATTTTCAAAACGGCCTTTCACAATTGGAAAAGCAATTAGATGAATCGAGTCAAAGCCAAAAGTCGTCATCAAACATAACGACAACGTTAACAGCGATTAGCCATGATTTAACAACCTTGAGCAATCAAGCACAACAACCAGCTAAGCAATCTGATAGTGCGGCTATTGCATCAAAAATAGACCAAGTTGCTAAAACACAGCATCTAACAGCAGAACAAGTTACGGCTTTGAAATCTACTTTAAGCAGCAATGAAAATGCGCCAACACAACAAAGCACGAGCACAGAGGCTGCGATTGCGGATGCTAAGCAGCAAATTTCAGTGCTCACAAGCGAACTGAATAAGTCTGAAAATACGACACCATCAACCGCCGTTAAAGTGACGATAAAAGATTTAAATGCTAAATTTGGTAGTGCTAATGATGCGAATACATTATATGGCGGAATTTATCAGGCCTTAGAAAATCAAGGTAGTTTAAGTGACAAAGTATCGCAACTATCAGTGGGTGCGAATCATTTATCTCAGGGCTTAGCACAACTTAGCCAGCGCTCAGAAACTTTAAACAATGGGGCGACACGAATTGCTGGTAGTCTAGCTGTCCTTGATGGTAAGATGCCAGAGTTAGTACAGGGTGCTCGTACCTTGTCTAATGGTAGTCAATCCTTGGCACAAGGGACACAACAGTTGAACAGTAAGGGCGCTAAGCTTCAAAGTGGCTCTGCTAAGGTCAATACTGGTCTAAATCAAGTCAATCATCAGTTGCCTGCACTGTCTACGGGTGTCCATCAGCTCACAACGGGTAGCCAACAATTGACTAATGGATTAGGACAATTGGTTGATAATGGACCAAAACTGACGTCCGGTGCTACAAAATTAGCCACTGGCGCTGATAAATTGAGTCAAGGATCCGGGCAATTAGCTTCTGGTGCTCAAAAAGTAACAACAGCAGTTGGTAAGGTACATGACGGCAATCAAACGCTACATGATAAATTAAGTCGAGCAGGTCATGCCGTTCAACAACTCAATCATGGTAATCAAAATGATCAACAGATTGCGCAACCTGCTAAAACAAAACATGTTGAAACCGATACAGTCAAGAATAACGGGACTGCAATGGCACCTTATATGATGTCTGTTTCATTATTTGTTGGTGCCGTTTCATTGAACTTAATGTTTGATATGTATACACCAAAACAGTATCCAAAGAATGCGCGACAATGGTTTTTGAGTAAAATGATGATTTTATATCCATTTGCCTGGGCACAAGCAACATTGGAGTATATATTAATGGTTAAATGTGTTGGTTTGGAAGCTGTGAGTTACACCAATACGTACTGGATGTTAGTTGCTATTTCCTTTGCTCTAACGACATTGGTTACAAGTTTAAATGTTTTATTTGGTAAGATTGGCTCCTTCTTTGCGATGATTTTAATGGTGCTACAGTTGGGTGGTTCAGGTGGAACCTATCCACTAGAACTGACTAATTCATTTTTTACAACTATCAGTCCTTATCTGCCATTAACATACGCTGTTAATGGGTTGCGGCAAACCTTAATGATTGGTAATGGTATGTCACCTAATATTGAAATATTGTTACTCATATTTATTGTCTTTAGCTTATTGCTGTGGTTATTCTTTAGATTACAATACAAAAAATTGCGGCCTGTTTCTTTTGAATCAGCCTCATAAAACAAAAAATTAATATTAATTTGCATTAAAAGTTTGACATTTTTATCATTTCACTGTATTGTTATGTCAACAAGTAAATCGTCCGAAACAAACCGTTGATATGGAGATCAAACCAATGATGCGCGCAAAGAGAGTTCAGGGGGCTGAGAGCTGAACCGAAATGCAAATTGGCAAATGGACCATTGAGGGTCAGATGAAAGATTAGTATCTAATCAAGTACTTCTGAACGTGCGACATACGTCAGTTGTCAACACTTTGTTAGAAGTGTGTGGAGGAGTGAAAACTGTGTTCTTTTGTGAACGCTGTTTTCAAACTAAGGTGGCACCGCGGGAAACCGTCCTTAACTATCCATGAGGTAGTTTTGGGCGGTTTTTATTGTGGACAAAAATACTTAGGAGAAATAAATGATGATACCCAAAGGTTATTACGGCGAATACGGTGGCAGTTATATTCCAGAATTATTAGTTCCAGCTGTTCAAGAAGTAGGTGCTGCTTATGAAAAGTATCGCGACGATCCAGATTTTAATGCAGAATTTGAAACATTATTGCGCGACTATGCGGGTCGCCCCTCAATGTTATATGATGCACAAAACTTAACGAATACACTAGGTGGTGCACACATCTATTTGAAGCGTGAAGATCTCAATCATACGGGTGCACACAAAATTAATAATGTTTTGGGTCAAGCATTGCTCGCAAAAAAAATGGGCAAGACACGTTTAATTGCAGAAACTGGCGCTGGACAGCATGGTGTTGCAACAGCTACAGTTGCAGCGTTGTTCGGTATGGAAGCTGAAATCTTTATGGGAGAGGAAGATACAGAACGTCAAAAGTTGAATGTTTATCGTATGGAACTATTGGGTGCCAAAGTGAATGCCGTAAAAACGGGGACACGAACATTAAAGGATGCGGTCAACGCAGCATTTCAGAATTGGACCCAACGTATTGATGATACTTTTTATTTGATTGGTTCAGCAGTAGGGCCCTACCCATTTCCTGAAATGGTTAAGCATTTCCAAAGTGTGATTAGTCGCGAAGCGCGTGAACAATTATTGAGCGAGACAGGACGATTACCTGATGCTGTGATTGCTGCAGTTGGTGGTGGCTCTAATGCAATTGGTGCTTTTGCACATTTCATTGATGATCCAGAAGTTCGCTTGATTGGTGTTGAAGCAGCGGGTAAAGGTGTCGATACTGCTTTGCATGCTGCTACAATGGCGAAAGGATCTACTGGTATTTTCCACGGTATGAAGTCACGTTTTGTGCAAAGTGATGATGGACAAATTACACCAGTATATAGTATTTCAGCGGGGCTGGACTATCCAGGAATTGGCCCAGAACACGTTGCTTTAATGGATCGTGGCCGTGCGGAATATGTACCAATTACTGATGAGGAAGCTGTAGCTGCATTTGAACTGATTGCCAAAACAGAAGGCATTATCGCGGCGATTGAAAGTTGCCACGCCTTAGCGTATGCAGCTAAGTTAGCACCTACAATGGCGAAGGACCAAATTTTGATGGTCAATGTTTCAGGGCGTGGTGATAAAGATGTAGCCGCAATTGCACGTTACCGTGGGGTAGATATTCATGATTGAAACCGCATTAGAACTCCTTACAAATAACCAAGATTTAGATAGCAAAATGGCACAAGCAGTCATCGATGAAATGATGACTGGACAGACATCGGATATTCAAATTGCTGCTTATTTAGCTGCTTTAAGTACAAAAGGCGAAAGCATTGCAGAAATTACAGGATCTGCTCGTGCCATGAGACAACATGCTTTGCCAATTACAACACATCGACCAGTAATGGATATTGTTGGTACTGGTGGTGATCAATCGGGTACCTTTAATATTTCAACGACGACATCATTTGTTGTGACTGCCGCTGGCGTTCCAGTAGCCAAGCATGGGAATAACGCCGCTACTTCAAAGTCAGGTGCTGCTGACGTTCTCAGTGCACTCGGGGCCAAGATTGATTTACAACCGGAGCAAGTGGAAAAGTTACTTCATCAGACAGATCAAGCCTTCCTTTATGCCAGAACCTATCACCAAGCGATGAAATATGTGGCACCAGTTCGTCACAGTTTAGGTATTAAAACGATTTTTAATATTTTGGGTCCATTAACCAATCCAGCTAATCCGCAAACAATGCTGCTGGGTGCGTATGATAAGGCTTTGTTAGTTCCGTTGGCAAGGGTATTACATAACTTGGGTGTACAACATGCATTATTGGTACATGGTCAAGATGGTTTAGATGAAGTAAGTTTAAGCGCTGATACCGATATTGTTGAACTAAAAGATGGTCAAATAACAGAGATGACATTAGTACCCGAAGATTATGGTTTTGCTAAAGTACCATTAAGTGATTTAAAAGGTGGTACACCAAGCGAAAATGCCGGAATAACACGTGAAATTCTAAATGGCAATTGTCAAGATGCGAAGCGCCAAATTGTTATTTTGAATGCTGGTTGTGCACTATATGCTGCTAACTATGTTGACGATATTTCAGCAGGTATTCAATTGGCTCAAGAAACAATTGATGACGGCCGTGCTTTTGAACAGTTAACGCAGTTTATTCAGGCAACTCAGGAGGTTTAGGTATGATTTTAGATGATTTGGTGAGTGTAACCTTAACCAATATGGCACAACGACAACGTTTGATTAGTCCAGAAGATATGTACCATTTAGCGAACCAAAATATCGATACCTCATTGCGTGGACAACAATTCATGGAAAAGTTGCACCAACCAGAAATTACAATTATTGGTGAAATCAAACAAGCATCACCTTCTAAAGGGCAGATTGTGACAACGTTTAATTACGAAGATATTGCACGAGATTATCAAACAGGTGGCGTGGACATGATTTCAGTGCTAACTGAAACAGACTATTTTAAAGGTAGCCTGGATATTCTGCGCGATGTTAGAGCAATAGTGGATGTGCCTATTTTACGAAAAGACTTTACAGTTGATGCGTATATGATTGATGAGGCGCGTGTTAACGGTGCGCAAGTTGTCTTGTTAATCGTCGCGATTTTATCCGATGAACAACTGGTTAAATTTTTGAAACGGACGCATGAATTAGGAATGGTTGCCATTGTTGAAACACATGATCAAGAAGAAATTCAACGCGCTATTCAAGCTGGTGCGCAAATTATTGGTGTGAACAACCGTAATTTAAAGGACTTTTCAGTTAATATTCATCATACTTTAGCATTGCGTCAATCAATACCTGAACATATTGCGTTAATTGCTGAAAGTGGTATTCGTTCAGCTGAGGAAATACATGACATGTCAGTTGCTGGCGTTAATGGTTTTCTTATCGGTGAAACCTTAATGCGTGCATCTGATAAAGCACAGCAAATCAAAACTTTCAAGGCAGCATATGATGACTAAAATTAAGCTGTGCGGTAATTATCGTATGGAAGATGTGGCTTATATTAATACCGTCATGCCAGACTTTATGGGTGTTATTTTTGTACCAAATCGCCGGCGGAGTATCGATGCAACACAGGCTCTTAAAATGCGACAAGTATTAAACCCCACTATTCCGATGATTGGTGTTTTTCAAAATCAATCAATGGATGAGATTTTAAAGTTATATCATCAGGGAATTATTCAAGGTGCACAGCTACATGGGCAAGAAACTGAACATGAAGTACAAGTTTTGAAACAAGCGGGCATGCTTGTGATTAATGTTGTAGCAATTACACAATTAACGCAAAAAAGTACTGCGGATTATATTTTAGTTGATCATGCTGATGGTGGTCGGGGCCAAACAGTAGACTGGTACTCAATTCCTCAAAAGCGGACAAGACCACTGATTTTAGCAGGTGGATTAACAACAGAAAATATACAGCAAGCAATACAAATCGTCCAGCCAACCGTTGTCGATATTTCCAGTGGTAGCGAACGAGATGGTATGAAAAATCTACAATTAATGCGACAGTTAGTGGCATTAACGAGAAATGAGGATAAGTAAGTGGAGAAAAAAATAGTCGATATCTTTCAGCAACAAAAAGCACTCATTACATTCGTTGTTGCAGGTGACCCAGATTTTGATACAACAGTTGAAAATATTGTAGCATTGGCCGAAAGTGGTGCTGATTTAGTGGAAGTCGGTATTCCATTTAGTGATCCAGTTGCTGATGGTCCAGTGATTATGGCAGGCGATTTGCGTGCTTTTGAAGCGGGGTCAACGACAGTTAAAATTTTTGAAATGCTACGTCGAGTGCGTCAAAGGACAAATGTACCAATTGTTTTGTTAACATATATTAACCCTGTATTTAAGTTTGGGTATGATGCGTTTTTCAAAGAAATGGCACAAACAGAGATTCAAGGTATTATTGTACCTGATGTACCTTTGGAAGAACAAGGTGATTTACAAAAGGCAGCTGATCAATATCAACGTGATTTGATTCAACTCATTGCCCCAACTTCAATGGCACGTTTACCAAAGTTAGTTGAAAATGCGAGTGGCTTCTTGTACGTTGTGTCTTCCTTAGGAACAACCGGTCAGCGCGCAGACTTCAATAACGAAAGATTACAAGATGAAATCAAGCAAATTCGTCGAGTGACTCACTTACCAATTGCTATTGGTTTTGGTATTCATACGCCTGAACAAGTAGCAAAATTAGCACCATTAGCAGATGGTATTATTATTGGTTCAGGTGTTGTCGACGTCATTGCACAACATGGCACGTCAGCACCACAGTATTTACGTGAGTACGCCACAGCATTAAAGGCAGGGCTTCACGATGTATAAAACGAAAACGATTAATGCCGATACTATAACAGTTATTAGTGCTTATTTAAGATTGTCTGGACAAAATAAATTCTTGCTAGAGTCTGTCCCTAATGAAAAGGCGCAGGCACGTTATTCTATCATTGCCCGTAATCCCGTCAAAACAATTAAAGCGTATGGTCATGATTTTTATGTGAACGGATCCAAAAGACAAGTATTAGATCCACTCAAAGCACTACAAGATGAGGTGGTAACTGAAGATGTTGTGATACCTGGATTTCCTTTTCAAGGTGGTGCGATTGGGTACGTTGGTTTTGATACGTTTGGTTTATATGAACAGGTTGGTAAAGTACCGAAAGATGACCTTGGCCTACCAGATATTTATTTTTGCTTGTATGAATCCTTTATTATTTTTGATCACCAAAAAGAAACAATTACAATAGTAGAAATGAACAGTTATTCTCAACGTTTGGTAGTCGATATGGTAACAGCACTTCAGCAAACGATTGATGAATTATGGACACCAACATCATCCGAACATCATCCCATTCACCTAGGCGATTTTCATTATCAGTCTAATTTCACACAGGATGAATTTGAAACAGTTGTGAAAAAGGCAAAGCAATACATTGTTGAAGGGGATATGTTTCAGATGGTGCCTTCCCAACGACTAAGTGGTCAAGCCAATTTTGAACCATTTGATTATTATCGGAAGTTACGCATTACGAATCCGTCACCTTATCTTTACTTTATGGATTTTGGTCAGACACAAGTCATTGGGGCATCTCCGGAAAGTTTGGTGGCAGTACGTGATGGTCATGTTACGACAAATCCGATTGCGGGTACTAGAAGACGAGGTGCAACGAAGCAAGAAGATGAGCGATTAGCACATGAGCTGATGACAGACGAAAAAGAGATTGCCGAGCATAAAATGTTAGTTGATTTAGGTCGTAATGATTTAGGTCGTGTGGCAGAAATCGGCAGTGTCAATGTAACAAGTCTCATGAAAATTCAACGTTACCGTTATGTCATGCATCTTGCTAGTGAGGTAATGGGTCGTTTAAATTCACAGAAATCAGCTATAGATACTTTAAAAGCAACATTACCAGCTGGTACAGTGTCTGGTGCGCCTAAAATTCGAGCAATTCAACGTATTTATGAATTAGAACCAACGAAGCGTGGTGTTTATGCTGGTGCAGTTGGTTACTTATCTCAAAATGATCAAGCTGATTTTGCTATTGCCATTAGAACAATGGTTGTGCATAAAGGATATGCACATGTTCAGGCCGGTGCCGGTGTTGTTTATGATTCAGTTCCAACGAACGAATATCAAGAAACATTACAAAAGGCAAAAGCATTATTAAATGTGTTTGATTCGGCAATCTTAGATGAGAGGACAAGCAACGATGATACTATTAGTTGATAATTATGATTCCTTCACGTATAACTTAGTACAATTGGTTGGGACTTATAGTGATGTGATTGTGCGACGTAACGACGCAGATGATTTATATGATTTAGCCCAACAAAGCGATGGCATTATTTTTTCACCAGGACCTGGTAAACCAAGCGAAGCTGGTGAAATGGAAGCTTTAATTCAACGATTTAAGACTGAAAAACCAATGCTAGGTATTTGCTTAGGACACCAAGCTTTGGCCGAGGTTTTTGGTAGTCAGATTATTAAAGCAGTAACAGTTCGGCATGGTAAAACATCGTCTATTTGTCAAAGCGCAGAGAATATCATGTTTGCAGATTTATCGCAAGATTTTACAGTAATGCGATATCATTCATTAACGATTGATGAGGCAACAATACCAAGTGAATTACAGGTAACGGCACATGCGGATGATGACGGTGAGATTATGGCTATTCAACATCAAGAATTACCATTATACGGGTTGCAGTTTCATCCGGAATCTATTGGGACGCCAGAAGGCCAAGTGATGATTAAAAACTTCCTAATGCGTACAACAGCTAAAATAAAAAAAGACCAATAATAGGTCTTTTTTTATTTATTATTATTTACCAAATAACTTACCAATTAAGTTATCTTTTTTACCTGTTGCTAATGCTTGTTCCTGTTGTTGCCTAACTTCTTCTGGTGTTGGCGTGGCATAAGTTAAATATGTCAGGCGTTGCCAATGTGGTCGTGCAATCAATAGTGCTGGTGTTGTATCTGCGATATTTTTGGCATCAGGTAGTTCTGTAATATAATCTTCTGGTTGTTCAATTGCCCAGTCGTCATTAATTTGTATCCGATGTGTCCAATCAGCATCTTGTTGTGAAAGAAATTTTTGGGGGTCTAAAATAACATCACGACTAATGATAGCACGACTCCTTTTAAACTGCTGTTGATAGTAAAGGGCAGCATAACTTGAAATTGGGCCATAACCGACAAATTCGACATGCCGGGCATTAGCCTTTTTGCGATTATCGTTGATTTGATTGATAATCACTGATTGATTTTCACGGAAGAAACCAGCAAATGGTAAACTGCTTGCCAGATACATCACGGCTTGCTGTGTCGTTTTGATCCATTGATCAGGATAATCTGTATTTGAAAATTCTGGTTCGGTGAAAATGACGCGCAGTGTTTTACTTGTGATTGTGTCAGGTAGAGCTAACTGAGTATAGAGTTGATTGCCAATGAGTTGATCATTGGCACGAAGATAGCCTTGCTGTTTAGGTCTCAATAAGAAATCATGAAAGACAAATGAACCAGTTCCTGCTGAAACTAAACTAATTGTGTAATAATTATAGTCTTCAGGAACCGTAAAGGTGACAGTATCACTATTTTGGCTAAAATTAGCTAACTCTTGACCATTATCATCATAAAAAGCAATGACAAGATAAGCAAAAATATGTGAACCACTTTCGAGATGACGTTCAATTTCGTATTCGGTATGCCGCATTAAAGGCGGTAAATCAGAAATACGATG
The DNA here is from genome assembly GCF_004354645.1 of Leuconostoc fallax. Lineage (NCBI taxonomy): Bacteria > Bacillati > Bacillota > Bacilli > Lactobacillales > Lactobacillaceae > Leuconostoc > Leuconostoc fallax. Next base: position 64,763 of record NZ_PUFI01000013.1, read on the forward strand.
GGCTGTTGAAAAAACATGTTGTGAATGCCAAATGGCAATTGGACGACCACTTGGTAAAAAGTTGTTTTCATAGTAAACATGGTCAATACCTTGAAAATTCACTGTTGCGCCTTGTAATTCTAATAGTTGCGTTTGTGCTGTCCAATAAATATGATATTGCATATAATTTCTCCAAACGATTAATGACGTAATTGATCACGCATCAAAACTAGCATGCTACTCATAAACTGAAGCATTTCTGGTATTTTTTCGGTATGCCCGCCGTGTTGCACAACATGTTTCAATGGCGTATGTTGTTCGGTTAAGAAATGTAGCAATTCAGGTAAACTTTTACCATCGTAATCATCTTGATCCATTGAAAATAATGCGATGGGTATCGTTGACCATGGCGCGTCAATGATGTGATGCCAAAGTTTATTATTAATAGCAGCAGTATCACCTTTTGACATTTGCCCAGCCAAATAACGGCGTAGATCTAGTGTCCAGTCTTGGTTGAACTGATGTGGGAATTCTTTGTCTTCGCTTAATGTACCCAAATTGACTATTGGTTTAGCAATGATTAAGGCAGCTGGATTGATGTCACTAGCATAATAAATTGCAGGATAACTACCCATACCACAGCCACTCAGAATAATATCTTTATTCGTTAAGCCAAGGTCCAACATTTTGCTCTTAATGATGGCGAGTATTGTTTTCTCATACTCAGCTGAACCAATGTGAAAAGCGCCACCTTGTAAACGTGAATCAGTAAAAATTAAGTAAGGCATTCCCAATTCATTAAGTTGCGAGACCATATCAAAGTGTATGGCATGACGATCCATATCAGAAAAATAGACAACAAGGGGCTTTTGACGATCGCCCGGATTGAAATAACTTAAAATTTCTTCATTTTCAGATGTTAATTGCCAGTCACTGCCTGGCAATAGGTGACCTAAGCCGTGACGAGAGCGATACTGATGTAAAACATTGAGGTCTAGTGTACCATTACCCATACCAAGGACGAGAATTTGATAATGATGATAATCGGCGAGGCCACCAACTGTTGACAGTGTTCTCAAATCAGCGCCACTGATCATTTGTGTGTCAATTAAAGTATCATTGGCATCGAAAAACAAAAACTTGAGGGCGACGGTAGCTGTGTCTGTTGCCTCGTATTCTAACCACGTAACATTATCTTGATGTGGTGTAAAATCTGTGGGGAAAGTCAGGAGGGTACCAAGTTGTTGCCATTGCTCTCCTAAATCACCACTAAATTGAGCTGAAAAGCGGCCTTGCCGTTGAAAATGGATTGTCGGCTGATAGCGCGGGATGAATTGACTTTCACTAAATGTTGTATTGAAACTTTGTTGACCTAGATATAAATCACATATGATGCGCGTAGCAATAGCATCGGGTTTTGTGTCTTCAAAATAAAAAGCACGTCGTTCTGTCAAAATATCCTTTAGTGCAGTTGAAATGTCTTGCGTTAAGTAAATGACGCGATAGGCTGGCCAATCCCGAATCTGTTCAGTCAATAAAGTACTGTCGATGTGCGCATCAGTTAGCAGTACATAATCCTGTTCAAGACGATAAGGATCTGTTTGCTTGATTAAGAAATCAGGGAGATTACTAATTGTGGTGTAATGCCAATCGAAACGATTATTCAGTTGATTGGACCAATTGTCAGAACCAATTTGGAGGATGGAAATTTTATTTTGCATCATGTTCCTCATTATGTCGTGTATTGAGTAGCGTTTGCCATTGTTGTCCCAATTTTGTTGTGTTGTAAATATCGCTTATCCTGTCAGATTGAGCCGTGGCAAACTGCCAGTTATCCATATTATCGAGATAGAAGGTTACAGCGGCCGATACATCCTGAAGATTGTCAATGACTTTCCCGTTTTTATCTGGTGAAAGATAGGGGGTTGTTTGTCGCACAATTTGAGGAATATGATCATCCAAGGCGGTTACTTGTAAGAATTCGTTAGGTGTTTGACCTAAATCTAAAAGTAAGTAGGCCGAACGCATGAAATGTTGGCGTTGGGTACGGCGTTGTTTGGGTAACACTAAAAAGCGGTTAAGATAATCTTGCCGCTGACTATCGTCATCACTCACTTGTTGATTAACGTGCAAAATCATATCTGTTATCATTTTAGCGGGTAACGGTGATTCAATAATTACAGTTAAATCTAAGTGTTGATAAGCTAATGCCATAAGCTGCACGAGCACTAGTTCTTGTTCTTCAAAAGACAGGTCTTCATTTAACCAGTAGATAGTTTTAAATTTAGCTTGTTGGCTTAAATGAAATTGGGTCGCATACAGTGGAATATAGGTTAATCTTTTGTTAGTAGACTTATCTAATGTATTATAAACGTTGGTATCATGCGTGATGAACTGCTGTACATTATCGGGTAATTGGTCTGGGACAGTGTGTAACGTATAGATAATATTGTGTTGTGATAAGTAGGGGATGAGCTGATCATTGTGGTTACTTTGAGTCACAATGACGGTATCTTCTGATGATAAATGCGCTAAGTATTGACGTGTGACAATGTTCAGTAGCGTATCTAAATCACTGAAGTGTTGCTGGTTTTCCCATTCCTGAGCAGTATGAATATCCTGCAGTTGATTATTATCATAAGTTATTTGCATAGCGATTTGTCCGCTTGGCGTTAGAAAATCAGTACGCTTAACTTGATAACTATTATAATGATTGATACGCGAAATAAAACCACGATCATCAATCATAATTTGTTGATTCAGTTCCTGATTAACAAAAAGATCAATGTAGTCTAATTCTGACAAGTTGGGACTAGTTAGCCATGCTGTAGCATAATGTTCATCATTGACATCGATTAAAATACGATCGCGCAGATAAGTAAATTGTGCATAAGGTGGCCAAGAGAAATCACTTAACGACAGTGGCTGTGGCTGTGTTAGTTTGATTTGTTGAATGGTGTCAAAGGCAGACCAATAATGGGCGCGTGCACTGTCATTTTCATGTAGTAATGCGCGTAGTTTGGGGACGTATGCTTGAATAATTAATGAAATATCATGTCCTTGAGATAACAGAAGTTGTGTCTCGTTAATTGAAGTGTCAAAAGAAAGTGTTTCGGCATCATCAATCGGCCAATGCGTTAGAATGTGAATCGTCATGAAGTGTCCTCACTAGAAAGCAATTTAGCGTTACTTTAATTTTATAACAATGATGTTGTAGATTAAAGTAGAATGACGCGTGCAGATACAAAAATAATGTGAGTTATTGTAAGCTCACATTATGCATGTTTATGATTAACAGTGACATCAATTGCTTGTTTAATCACATTATTAAAGTGTTGTGCCGTTAAACTGTCAAGCCCAGCACGTGTTGAGCCACCTGGAGAAGCTACGATATTCATCCATTCTTGTGGTGAACGTTGGGATTGCTGCAACATCTGACTTGATCCGAGTAAAGTTTGAAGTGTGATGTTTTGGGCTGTTTGTGCATCTAATCCATTTGCCACACCAGCCGCAATTAAAGCATCAATAAAATTAAAAACATAAGCTGGGCCAGAACCGGCAATTGCTGAAAAAGTAAGGAATTGTTCTTCAGGTAGTACGTTAACAGTGCCTAACTTTGTGTAAAATTGGGTAGTTTTTTGCTGATTATCCACAGTGACATTGTGACTGAAGGCAATCGCTGTGCAGCCTTGATTGATTGTTGAATTGACATTAGGTAGTGAACGTACAAGTTGGGCATCAGGGAGTACCTGGTGTAATTGTGTTAAAGTAACACCAGCTAATACGGAAATCGTTAATTTGTCTTTAAAATGTGCAACATGATCGGTTAGGATTGTGGCTAATTGCTTGGGTAAAAAGGCAAGGACGACAAGGTCACTTTGCTCAATGGTTGTTGTTAAATCAGCAGCCACGATGTCCAAATCATTTGATAGTTTTGTTGCACTACTTGGTGAAGACACAATAATATCATGTGTCGCAACGCCGTTTTTGATTAAACCTTTAATCATTGCTTGTGCCATGTTACCAGCACCAATAAATCCATATTTCATTAGTATTCTCCATCTAATTGCAGTTATCTAGTACTCAAATCTAGTCTACACTGACTAAAATAGAATCACAAATAACTCGAATTCAATTTATATGTTCATATCTTAAAAATAACCAATAAAAAAAACCAGTATTAAACTGGCTTTTTGTTTTAATGATTACTTTGTTGAAGGGATCTCTTCAGATTTGCCCTTTGCCCATTGTTGCAACTTTGCAATAGCTGCTTGGCGTTGTTTTTTAGCGCTGCTATGCCCAACCTTGCGGGCACGTGCAAATGAATTAAGCGGCTTCTTTAGTGCCATGAGGTGTGCTCCTTTTTAAATGTTTTTCATACAAATAATCATTATACGCTACAGTATTGTAAAAAACAAGTGTTACAATAGTTTTATGGAAAAATGGTCAAATAAAAAAATTGAATTATTTCGTCAACAACTACTCAATTGGTATGATACTCAAGGACGCGCTAATTTACCTTGGCGTAAAAATCATGAACCTTATCGCGTACTTGTTTCTGAAATTATGTTACAGCAGACTCAAGTGGATACAGTACTACCTTATTTTGAACGCTTTATGTCGACATTGCCAACAGTTAAAGATTTAGCTGATGCAGATGAAGACGTGGTTTTAAAATTATGGGAAGGACTAGGATACTATTCACGCGCGCGTCATTTACAGAAGGCGGCACAATTTTTGACGTATGAATGCAATGGTGTCTGGCCAACAACAGCTAAAGATTTACAACAATTACCTGGCGTGGGGCCTTATACTGCAGCAGCGATTGCAAGTATTAGTTTTAATGAGGTGGTACCCGCAGTTGATGGTAATATGTTTCGGGTGTTTAGCCGCCTATTAAAGATAGATGATGATATTGCACGACCCAAGACGCGACAAGTTTTTTATGATGCAATTCTACCAATCGTTGATCCTGTGCGACCCGGTGATTTTAATCAGGCAATTATGGATTTGGGATCCAGCTATATGACAGCTAAAAATCCAGATAGTGAGCATTCACCAGTTAAAGACTTTAACCAAGCTTATTTAGATGATGTTGAAATGAACTATCCGGTGAAGTCTAAAAAGGTTAAAGCCATTAGGCAAAAATTTTTGGCATATATATATGAAGAAAATGGCGCGATTTTATTTGAAAAGCGTCCTGATAGCGGTTTGTTAGCTAATTTTTGGACGTTTCCGTTATTACAGCAACATGATGATTTTGATGTGAGCGATATTACACAAGGCGAATTGTTGAATATTAAACCGATTACTCATATTTTTACACATAGACGATGGGAAATTTGGTTGGTAAAGCGAGAACATCTGCCTGAAAAACAATCTAATCAGCGTTTTTTAACCTCAGAAGAGTGGCAGCAATTAAGCCTACCTACTGTACAACATAAGCTATTGAAAAGCTTGGAGGAAAATAATGTTTACAAATGAGCGCCATAAACGACTGTTCTTTTGGACAATTGAACTATTAGCTATCGCAATATTGGTATATGTTGTATCGCGTTTTGATTTTCTAATGCGACCTATTTCTGTATTTATATCAACGGTGTTTGTACCAATTGTGTCTGCTGGCTTTTTGTATTATGTTTTAAAACCAATCCTTGGATTAATCGAAAAAATTAAAATTAAGGGGAAAGCCATACCACATCGATTGGCTGTAATCATGACTTTCCTGCTATTCATTGGTGTTATTGTGTTAGCCTTAGCTTTGCTAGTGCCAACACTGGTTAAAGAAATCAGTAATTTGATTACAGCATTGCCAGCGTTTGTGAATGACTTGCAAAAATTTGTGAATGAACTGACAGCAGAACGTTGGTTTAGAGCGTTGGATTTAAATGTTAATGTAGATCAGATTAAAGGGACTGTTAGCAAATATGCTGCATCCGTATTAACGGGGACAGCTAGTACTTTAGGAGTTGTCATCTCAACCGTGACATCAGTTACAATCAACATCGTCACGATTCCAATCGTATTGTTTTATATGTTGAACGATGGTGATAAATTAGTACCAACACTGAAGAAAAATTTTGCCAGTCGTCATGCGGATAATATTGAAGAATTGACAGATAAGATGGATCGCACGATTGAACGCTATATATCAGGACAAGCGATTGAAATGTTATTTGTTGGGATCGCAATGGCTATTGGTTACTTAATTATTGGTCAACCATACGCTTGGCTATTAGCGGTAATTGCAGGAATTACGAATATTGTGCCATATATCGGCCCTTGGTTAGGTGTGATACCAGCATTGGTAGTGGCATCAACACAATCAATGCAGCAGGTGATTTTTGTAATTATTGTAATGACCATTGTACAGCAGATTGATGGTAACTTTATTTATCCAAATGTCATTGGTAAAAGTTTGAAGATTCATCCATTGACAATTATGATTCTATTGATGGTTGCTGGTAATTTATGGGGCATTGTCGGAATGATCTTGATTGTACCGGTTTATGCTGTAATTAGAGAAATTGTGAAATATGCTTTGAAATTACACCAACTCACAAAAAATGTTGAGCAAATTAATAAATACAAGCCATAGTCAAATTTATCGTGAAATATATTGACACTATGTCTGGTTCTTGTTATTCTATTATAGTTATAGAATAACATTGCCGTTGTGGCGGAATTGGCAGACGCGCTGGACTCAAAATCCAGTGGTGGCAACACCGTGTGGGTTCGACTCCCACCGACGGCATAATTAAAAGAGGTTACCGAAAGGTAACCTCTTTTTTTGCATTAAAAAATGCGATGCAGAATCTAAAGCATACTTGCATCGCATTTGCCCGATCAAATTGACCGCTTTTCCTGTTAAGCGGCCAATTCGATTGAGCGTTTTCCGTTAGAATTACTCAATAGAATCGACCCCCTTTCCTAGATTGACTATATTATCTAATGTACGACTTATTTTGTCAATTTATACGTGACGTAACTGATACAGCATACTAAAGGTGTAGGCTGATTGACTAATAAACAGTATGCTGCCGACATACAGAATAAGTCCTTTAATGATCATAATTTGATGATTTATTGGGAAATGTGTCGGCCAGTTCATTGTGAAGGGGACACCGAGTATGAAGATTAAAAAGAGAAAGAGTGCAATGAACGTCATACCAATTAAAACGAAAGTGATAATTAGCATAAGTCGAATACTTTTTAAGTTAGCTATGTTTTCACGTTCATCTTGAAAACGATCCAGTGAAGAAAATTTTTTATAGAAGCTAATGTGATGCTTTTTCTGCTGTGAATTATTAATAGTAGTGATTAAAAGTAAAGATAATAACAAAATAGTCACTACCCACAGAGGAATGTAGCTTTCGATACGTAATTGATTGGCCGTCGAATGATTTTTCAACCCTAGCATAACGATGAAAAAGAGACCAAAGCTAAATATAGCAGTCAGATATTCGTAAAAAATAATTTTTGGCGTGGTCATGAGCTAGTTTCCTAATAATTTTCTGAATTTTAATAACATTTCCAAGTGAGAAATGAGAATAATCAGCCCCATTGATAGTGCAAAGTAACCTGAATATATAAAGTGAGAACTGCTTATTTTAAGAAGTGGACCAACAATAGTACTTTCTAAAATGGCAATACTCATTACTAGTGGCCATAGAAGGTTAAATGCGTAGGACTTGGCACGCAACATCATATTGTACTCACGTTCATCTGCAAATACTATACCGTTATTGCTTAATTTACTTTCGTCATCAATCAGATATTCTTTGTTACCATATAATTGCCATTTGTGTTTGAGATAAAAAGGCAAGAAAAGCATATTAGATAAAAATATAATACACAATATTGTCAAAATAGTTATATTCCAGATTTTTGGATGGGGTAAATATGATATTTCAATAATTATTAAGCTAGTACCAACTAATGTTAAAAACAGAGCGAAGTTGAGTGGTACGATATTTCGTAATAACAAATAATGCCAGGTATCATGACGTGATGTATTCATAGATTCTCCTTGTGCCACAAAAAGAGTTCATCAACACGAACTAATAAAATACTAGCTAATTTAAATGCCAACTCTAAGGAAGGATCGTACTTATCATTTTCAATAGCATTGATTGTTTGACGAGTAACGCCAGCTGCTTGTGCTAGTTCATCTTGAGAAAATTTCTGTGCCTTTCTCAAAGTTTTTATATTATTTTTCATAAAATAAGTAAAACATGTTTGACTAAAAATGTCAAAGTTGTTTTACTTTTTATGTGTTTAATAGATTGGTAAAGCGTTTTCAATTCGTTTAAGATACAATATATATAGAAGAAAACAATGAATTGGAGACGGACAGATGCATAAGACACCTATTATTTTTGATACAGATCCTGGTATTGATGATGCAGCAGCTATTTCAATTTTATTAACAAATCCTGCATTTGATGTGAAACTCATGACGAGTGTCGCTGGTAATGTGACTGTTGATAAGACAACTACTAATATTTTGAAGTTAGCCCATTTTTTTAATCGTCAAGATATTAAGGTTGCTAGAGGTGCTGAAAAGCCACTCGTTAAAAAATTTGAAGATGCGAGCCATATTCATGGTGAATCCGGTATGCCAGGCTATGATTTCGGTGAAGTACAGACAACTATTCTTGATCTATCAGCAGTAGATGCGATGGTTGAAGTATTACAAAGCAGTCCAGAAAAAGTAACAGTCGTTGCAGTGGGTGCTTTTACCAATATTGCTAATTTGATAACCCAACATCCAGAAGTGATTTCAAAAATTGAACGTCTTGTTGTAATGGGTGGTAGTTTATCGGGCGGCAATATGACATCAGTAGCTGAATTCAACGTCTTTACTGATCCAGATGCCGCTAAAATTGTATTTAATAGTGGTTTAGATATTACGATGATTGGCTTAGATGTCACATTAAAAGCACTTATCAGCGGTGACACAGTTGCAAAATTGCAAGGCGCCAACGAAACGGGACGCATGCTCACAGCGATGATGGCTTTTTATGGTGATAACGAAGAGACTGGTAAGCCGATGCATGATGTGAACACGCTATATTATTTGCTACATCCTGAGAGCTATCAACTCGTAGATTATTGGGTTGATGTGGTAACAGATGGACCGGCAATTGGGGGAACAGTTGCTGATATACGTCATGCTTATCATGATAAACATAATGTTCATGTGGCACTCGGAGTTGACCGCCCTGCATTTGAACAATGGTTTATTGCAGCAATTGGTCAGATTTCCGACGAACAAATAAATATGGGAAAAGTTGAAATATAAGCGCTTTTTGGGTATTCTAGTATTAGTTATATCTAGCGCTTTTTTTATTGTGCGCAAAAACCAAAAATTGAGGTAAAACATGACGGTTGAAGCGTTTGTTGCGGCATTGAAAAAAGCCGGTATTCTTTTAACAGAAACACAAGTTAAACAATTTCATCAATATTATGAACTTTTAGTTGAGACAAATGAACATGTTAACTTAACAGCGATTACAGAACAGCATGAAGTTTATCTAAAACATTTTTTTGATTCATTAACGGTGGCACAATATGTGACATCACTACAAACCACGAATCAAACGCTTATTGATGTGGGTACCGGAGCGGGCTTTCCTGCATTACCCCTTAAAATTGCTTTTCCACAATTACGGGTAACATTAGTTGACGCTCTACAGAAACGCGTGCGTTTCTTAAAAACGGTCGTTGAAGCATTAGGTTTGGATCATGTGACAATCGTGCATGGTCGTGCGGAAGACATCGGCCAAGAGCAACGTTTTCGCGAGCAATTTGATTATGCAACAGCCCGTGCGGTTGCTAGAACCAGTGTTTTAGCTGAATATACACTACCATTTGTCAAGATTGGTGGTCAGTTATTGGTGATGAAGGGTGCAAATGCACAGCAAGAATTAGGAGATGGTGAAAAAGCCTTACATACATTAGGTGGCCGGTTCAAAGAAGCGTTTGATTTTCAGCTACCAAATGGTGATAAACGCTTTATTCAAATCATTGATAAAGTACAAAAGACACCTAAAAAATATCCGCGCCAGGCTGGAACACCCAATAAAAAGCCAATTCAATAATGATAGGGTGCCAACAATTCAACTTTTGGAGTAATTATGACGAATCAAATAATCGCGCTGGCTAACCAAAAAGGTGGTGTCGGCAAAACAACGACAAGTATTAATTTAGGAGCAGCGCTCGCCCAAGCAGGCAAGCGTGTTTTGTTAGTGGATATAGATGCCCAGGGTAATGCAACGAGTGGGTTAGGTGTCGATAAGTCAGAAGTTGAGCATGATATTTATGATGTTATTGTGGATCAATTACCCATTCAAGAGGCAATCATTGCGACTGACAATTATGATTTAGTCCCTTCAACGATCCAACTTTCTGGTGCAGAAATTGAATTAGCTAATCAAGATGCACGTGAAGATCGTCTAAAACAAGCTCTCAACACGGTGCGTGATAATTATGACTTTATCTTGATTGATAATCCACCAGCATTAGGTTTACTAACAGTGAATGCTTTTACGGCAGCAGATGCAGTGCTTATTCCAGTGCAAACGGAATTTTATGCATTAGAAGGCCTTGGTCAATTATTAAATACGATTGAATTAGTGCGACAACAGTTTAATCCAGAATTAGATGTCGCGGGTATTTTGCTCACAATGTATGATGGTCGTACAAATCTTGCAAAGCAAGTGGCACAAGAAGTGCGCAGTTACTTCAGTGATAAGGTCTACGATACAATGATTCCGCGTAATGTTCGCTTAAGTGAAGCACCATCATATGGACAGGCAATTATTGATTTTGATCCTCGTTCAGTTGGCGCAAAAGTCTATACACAACTTGCGCAGGAGGTTATTGCACAATATGGCGATAAATAACAAAAAAAGTGGTTTGGGCAAAGGCATGGGTAGCCTATTTAACAAAAACATGAAGGCGGTTGTGGAGCATAAAGATGATGCAACTGCTAACAATGAAAATGTTGTTTTACTTGATTTAAAAGTTATTCGACCCAATCCATTTCAACCACGGCAACGATTTGATCAGGATAAGTTAGAAGATTTGGCTCGTTCCATCAAACAAAGTGGTGTTTTGAGTCCAATTGTTGTCCGTCAAAATGGACAAGAATATGAAATCATTGCAGGAGAGCGTCGTGTAAGGGCTTCTCGTTTAGCCGAGCAAGAAAATATTCCTGCTATTGTGCGTTCACTTGAAGATGCAGACATGATGGAAATGGCCATCATTGAAAATTTGCAGCGTGATGATTTAGATGCCATTGAAGAAGCGCAAGCTTTTCAAGCTTTGATGACGCAATTAAATTATACACAAGCACAGGTGGCTGAAAAGATTGGTAAAGACCGTAGTGCTGTAGCGAATGCCGTTAGACTTTTGAAGTTACCTGTATTGGTACAAGATTTCGTTCAAGAAGGACAATTAACAATGGGGCATGCCCGTGCCTTGCTCGGATTAAAGAAAAAGAGCCAGATTGAACCTGCAGCAAATGAAATTATCAAACGTGGCTTCAATGTGCGACAAGTCGAAGCAATGGTTAATCAGTTGAATACTGAACCTAAGACAGTAACATCTAAAGTGCCTTCTCCGTTTACAGTAGCACTAACTTCTGAATTAGAAGAAAAATTTGGTACTAAAGTTAAGATAGATGCACATAACAACGGCAAAGGTAAGATTGAGATTGCTTACATGTCACATGATGATTTGAATCGTATTTTAGATGTATTGAATATTGATATCAATTAATAAGTAGGTGGAATATGACACCCATTGAATATAAATTACATGACATTGTTGAAATGAAAAAGCCGCATGCGTGTGGTGCGAATGCTTGGGAAATTATACGTGTCGGTGCAGATGTTAAAATTAAGTGTACAAATTGTGGCCGTGTCGTGATGATTGGGCGCTTTGATTTTAATAAGCGAATTAAGAAAATTTTGAAGTCGGTAGAAGAAAGAGAGCAATAATCATGGCATTAACAGCTGGCATTGTTGGTTTACCAAACGTTGGGAAATCAACCTTATTTAATGCAATTACTAAAGCAGGCGCTGAAATGGCGAACTATCCGTTTGCCACTATTGAACCTAACGTGGGGATGGTTGAAGTACCAGATGCACGTTTGGCACGTATTCAAGAGATGGTACCAGCCGATAAAATCATTCCGACGACATTTGAATTTACAGATATTGCCGGTATTGTAAAAGGGGCCTCTCAAGGTGAAGGTTTAGGTAATAAATTCTTAGATAATATTCGTCAAGTGAATGCCATTGTTCATGTTGTCCGTGCGTTCGATAATGATGAAATTATTCATGTTAATGGTGTTGTGAACCCGTTGGATGATATCGACACAATCAACACAGAATTAATTTTGGCCGATTTAGAAACGATTGATAAGCGCTTTTCACGTGTTGAAAAGCAGGCTAAGAATGCCAAAGATAAAGATGCCATTGCTGAATTAGCAGTGCTTGAAAAGATTAAGCCAACGTTAGAATCTGGTAAATCTGTCCGAACATTGACATTTAACGAAGAGGAACTACTCATTGTTAAGGGATTGTTCTTATTAACATCAAAGCCAGTTTTGTACGTTGCTAATATCAGTGAAGATGATATGAGTAATCCGGAAGCTTCTGATTACTTCAAAACAATTCAGGAATTTGCAGCAACTGAGGGTGCGGATGTCATTGGGTTATCTGCGAGTGCTGAAGAAGAAATTGCACAATTAGATGACGATGAAAAAGGTGATTATTTGGAATTAGCAGGTATCGAAGAACCTGGCTTGAACAAATTAATTCGTGCAGCTTATCATTTGCTAGACTTAAGAACTTTCTTTACAGCAGGTGGTAAAGAAACACGTGCCTGGACATTTAAAGCAGGTATGAAAGCACCGCAAGTGGCAGGTGTGATTCATTCTGACTTTGAACGTGGCTTTATTCGTGCCGAGACGATTAGTTTTGATGATTTGGATCAGTACGGTTCAGTGAAAGCAGTACGTGAAGCAGGCCGTTTACGCTCGGAAGGTAAGGAATATACTGTACAAGACGGTGATATTATTGAATTCCGTTTCAACGTTTAAAAAGCACCAATCACGGTGTTGCGATATTGATTTACAAGGTGTCATAATCGTGTGTCAATAAGACACCGTACATATTTGGAGGACGTTATGTCAGAGAAAAAAGAAAAGCGCCAACTTACTAAGAAAAATGAAGAATTCATTTTTCAATTCAAAAAACACTTAGCGAAAAGTGGCAAGTTGGATGCTGAACAAATAGAAAAAGTAGTGGTTGAGGTAGAAGACGAATTACTTGCGACGCAACATACAGGGCGTACAGCACAACAACTATATGGCACACCAACCTTAGCAGTACAAAAGTATCTTGATCCAAAACGTCATGCGAAAAAGTTACACGATTTTGGATTTCTGCCATTAGCCATTGATACCATATTAGTTATTTTTATGTTATTTGCTTTCGTCTTTGGGGTGACTTTGTTCTTCTCGAAAGAAAACAATGCTGGTGCGGGTATTTTGTCCTTGTTAACAATTGCAATTTTGGGTGGTACAGTTTACACATACGCCTTGCTTAAATTAACACCGAATCCAGACGAACAAAAACCCACGGTTAATAAGGGAAAACGTTGGTTATTCCTTGCTGGTGCAATTGTTGTGTGGTTGCTTGGATTTGTTATTGTTGGTATCATGCCACCAATCATTAACCCAACATTACCACCAATCGCTTACATTATTTTAGGCGCATTAGCCTATGGCGGCTTTTACTATAATCGTCAAAAGAATGGCTTGAAAGGCAATGGCTTCTTTGCTATTGGGCAGCTATCAAACCAATCTCGTTTTGAAGCACAACAAAAAAATAATCAGAAGTAAGGTGAGGTTTTGTTATGAAAATTCTAGTTGTTGATGACGATAATGAAATTGCCGAACTGCTTGAAATTTACTTGAAAAATGAAGGTTATGAACCAGTGATGGCTTCAGATGGTAAAGAGGCTTTATCAAAACTCAATACCAATCCTGATACGAGTTTAATGATTCTGGACGTTATGATGCCCAATATGAATGGTTTAGATGTTGTGAAGACCGTTCGTAAGGACAGTCGTATTCCTATCTTGATGTTGTCAGCTAAGTCTGGTGATATGGATAAGATTCAAGGACTTATTACAGGTGCTGATGACTATGTTACTAAGCCTTTCAACCCGTTAGAAGTTATGGCACGTGTACGCTCGTTATTACGTCGCGCGGAAAATGCTGTTCAAGATAAGGCACCAGATGTTTTAGATATTGGGTCTTTAATTATTAATAAAGATAGTCATGAAGTGAAAACAGTAGCAGGTGATTTGGTTAATCTAACGGCATTAGAGTTTGGCATTTTATATTTACTAGCATCACATCCAAATCGTGTATTTTCAGCAGATGATATTTTTGAAAAAGTTTGGCAACAAGAAAGTGTTGTTTCAGCTAAAACGGTAATGGTTCATGTATCGCATTTGCGCGATAAGATTGAAGAAGCAACTAGCGGCGATCAAGTGATTCAGACTGTTTGGGGCGTTGGTTATAAGATAGAAGTCAATTAATCATGACAATCAAGCATTTTTTTAAACAACAGCAAACAAAGATTTATTATGGCAGCGTAACCTTTGTGTTAGGCTTGCTTTTTAGTTGGGCACTTATTTCGGTTAATGCGATTGTAATGATGCCACGGCGTGAATTGATGTGGTTTTATTTGGTGCCACTTCATTGGCTCACATGGATTGGCTTAGTTATTGGCAACGCGCTTATTATAATATGGCAGGTGAGAATTTATAGAAGAACTGTAAGCTTAGATCGTCTCATAGAAGATTTAACTAAAATTGCTGATGAGGGGCCCGATATCGCGGTTGATTGGAATGCACCGTTTGCACCGCGAACGCAAGCGTTAATTAATGTTTCTAATCGGATTGCTGAGACGACAGCACACCTTAGGGCTGAGGAACGTGCCAGTGAGCAATCTAAAGATGAAATGATTACAAATATTTCTCATGATTTAAGAACACCATTAACTGCGATAATTGGTTATTTGGGGCTAGTTGAAATGGGTGATAGGTTAAGTGAAGCTGATAGACGTAAGTATATTCACACAGCTTATGATAAATCCAATCAAATGAAGTCTTTGGTGGAAGATTTGTTTGAATTTTCTAAAACACAAACTTCAGATGCGGTTTTAAATATTAATCAGCTGAGTTTGAGTGACTTATTTGCGCAATTATTAGCGAGTTATGAAATTGATGCACGGGATAAAAATATCGAGCTCATGCAATTAACCGAACCTAATTTGATTATTATGGAGGGCGATTCTGATAAGTTAGCACGAGCATTAATGAATTTGATTATCAATGCGTTAAAATATGGTGAAGGGGCAACCTTTATCAAGTTGACCGCTCAAGTGAGAGGGGACCAAGTTGAGATTAGAGTCAGCAACAATGGTGTACCAATTCCGCAAAAAGATCTCAAAGATATCTTTGACCGCTTTTATCGTGTTGAAAGTTCACGGAGTAGTAAAACTGGCGGTACTGGCTTAGGACTAGCAATTGTGAAAGGTATCATTGAACAACATGCTGGTTCAATTTATGCACAGTCAAATGATGAAATTACGTCATTTGTTATGACCTTGCCATTGACACAGCGGAGGACTGTATGAGAATTATAAAAACCATGATTACAATCGGTATTGTCTTGTCATTAATACCAACGACAGCTTTTGCTGCAGAAACGACAACTGCCGCACCAATATCATTGGATAAAATGAATGTGCGTTCGGCAATGGTTATTGATTTGACTAGTGGCCAAATTATTGGTGAGAAGAATGCGGATGAACAAGTACCGATTGCCTCACAGAGTAAAATGCTAGTGGCGTATGGCGTTTTAAAACAAATACAAGCCGGCAAAATTAAATGGACAGATAAAGTACCAATTACAAAGTATTCGGATTTACACGATCAAGATGCTAAGTTATTTAGTCATATTGCAATGAAGACGGGTGACAAAATACTATTGCGTGATTTGTATAATGTTATGATGACGCTTTCTGCTAACGATGCTGCTTTTGCCCTAGCTGAATACATCACACCTAAAGGGCAAAAAGTTCAAACAACCTTACAAGATTTGGCGAGTGAACTGAATTTAAAAGGATCTAAATGGTATAACGCAGCAGGTCAAAAAAATAGTGATGCCTTTGCGAATCAATTAGCCAATGTACCGGACACAGCTGAAAATACAGCCAGCGCTAGGCAATTGGGAATGATGATGTGGCATCTCTTAAATATGAATTCACGAATTATTGAATTGGATCAATTACCAAATATTTCTTATACGATGTCTGGCGGTTATGTTGTCCAAGAAAAGATAGAACACTGGTACGAAGTGATGAATCAAATGCCTAATTATAGTAATCCCAAGAAAATTAATATATTAGGTGGAAAAACTGGCTCCACACCAGAAGCAGGTGGTAGTTTTACTGGTATTTTAGAAGATAAATCAGGACATCGTTTTCTATCCATTATTAATGGTGCGGGCGATTATCAAAACAAACCATTGCGCTACCAAGAAGCGATTAATGCGGTTGCTTTAGTATTAGATCAACGGTATCCACATACGTTTAAATCCGGTCAAAATCTAACTAATCCAGCTGCTATTAAGTTACCGGCTACTAAGCAATTTACATTACCAGTTCAAGTGGCTAAGACAAAAGTATTTTGGACAAGTGATAAAGATAATTTGACTACTCAGGCGACAACTTCAGATTGGCAACCACATCTTAAATCAGTCAAAAAAAATCAACCTGTGGCTACTGCTAAAGTTAACTTAAAAGGTGCACATTTTTTGAATGTTAAGCCAGCTGAACATGGTCAATTAAACCTATCTGCTAAGACGTCAGCATCCCCTACGAATTGGTTTGTAAAGACTTGGCACCAATTATGGCATTAAATTTTACATGAGATACGTTTCGCGAGCGTGGCGGTTGCGGTATAATGAAATAGTTAAATCAAACACAAACTAAGGAGTTATATCATGGCTAAGTTAGTATTAATCCGTCACGGTCAGAGTGAATGGAATTTGAAGAACTTGTTTACAGGTTGGGTTGATGTCAACTTGAGTGAACAAGGTGTTGAAGAAGCTAAGGAAGCTGGACGCAAGTTGAAGGCTGAAGGTTTGGAATTTGATCAAGCCTACACATCAGTTTTGACACGTGCCATTAAGACTTTGCATTTTGCTTTGGAAGAATCAGACCAGTTATGGATTCCTGAACAAAAGTCATGGCGTCTAAACGAACGTCACTATGGCGACTTGCAGGGACAAAATAAAGCTGCTGCTGCTGAAAAGTGGGGCGACGAACAAGTGCATATCTGGCGTCGTTCATACGATGTTTTGCCTCCAGCACAACCTGAAGATGCAGAATTTTCAATTGCTGGTGAGCGTCGTTATGCTGACTTGGATCCAAAGACTGTTCCAAATGCTGAAAATTTGAAGATTACTTTGGAACGTGTTCTACCATTCTGGCAAGATGAAATTGCACCAAAGTTGCGTGAAGGTAAAAATGTTATTATTGCTGCTCACGGTAATTCATTGCGTGCTTTAACAAAGTATTTGGAAAACATTTCAGATGAAGATATCTTGAATCTTGAAATGGCTACTGGTGAACCAGTTGTCTATGATTTGGATACAGACTTGAACGTTACAAATAAGAAAATTCTTGAGAAGTAATGCTCAATAAAAAAGCGCTTAATTAAGCGCTTTTTTATTATGCTTTTACCAAGCGAACAAACCGGCTGTTGCAGATGATAACAATGATACTAAGACACCAGACAACATTAACTGTGGTACACGTGAAGAGATGAAATCTGTTTTTTCTTTGGAAACCAAACTTTTAAATGCGCCGATAATCATACCTAACGTACCGAAGTTGGCAAAGCTTGTTAAGAAGACAGTCAGGACAACACGCGCATGTTCATTGGCAAAGACACCACGACTCGCTAACATATCCTTGGTAACTTTTCCCATAACGACGAATTCATTAGTCACTAACTTAGTGCCCATGAACTGTGCAAGTTTGAAAGCATCTTGAACGTTGAAGCCTAAAAGCCAAGCAAATGGGAAGAGAATCGTACCAAATATATTTTCAAGTGATAACCATTTGAAACCAGTCAAGCTAAATAATTGATCGATCAAGGCAGCTAAAGAAACGAATGAGATAACTGTTGCCGCAATAATCAAAATTAATTTACCAGCACCAAGAATTGAATCACCTAAGAAAGAGAAGAAAGGTTCTTTCTTTTCTCCTGCAGTGTGAATAGTGGCCACGATATCTTCTTCTGGTGTGATTTGAACTGGGTTTAAAATAGCAGCAATAACGATAGAACCCAGAATGTTCAGTGGGATAGCTGTCAAAACATAGGCACCAGGCACCATTTGCGTATAAGCACCGATGATGGCAGAAGTCACACAACTCATTGACATCAACGCTAAGGTATAATTTCGTTTAACGCTCATCTGTTGCAATTGCGCGCGTGAAACGGCCAGTACTTCTGTATTGCCTAAGAACATCATTTCAATGGCAAAGAACGATTCGAACTTGGGCTGACGTGTGATAAATGATAGGCCGCGACCAATCCACTTCACAATCCAAGGTAAGATACCCAAGTAGGTTAGAATATCAAATAATGGGACGACCAATAAAATTGGTAACAATACGCTGGTAACAAAGTTAGGGCTACCAGTAGTAGGTTGTAGCCAGTCGGGTACAGCAAAGGCAATACCTTCATTGGCTACTTTCATTAACCAGTTGAAACCGTTGGCAGCGCCAATAACAACATCACGCCCCAAACTGAACTTCATAAAGAACCAAGCAAGGACAACTTCCAAACCAACAATGGTGATAACAGCACGCCAATCAATGGCTTTTTTGTTGTTTGAAAAGACATAGGCAATACCCAAAAAAACGAATATGCCGATGATATTAACCAACAATAGCATAAGCTAACTCCTATTCAAATAATTATAGCGACTTTAGTACAAAACAACTCAAAGCTAAACCATAATTATTATAGCATAATTGACTTATTACAGAAAACGCTTACAATGGTTAATTAATTCTCATCCTTAGGTGCTTGGAACACTAAACCGTGTTCTGGGGTTCGTGCGTTGATAACGAGCTCTTCTACACGGAAAATATGTTCTAATTGTTGGTCGGTAAACAAGTCTTGTTGCGTGGCGATTTGCCGTAAGGTTTTACCTGTTTTTAAGGCAGATTTAGTGAGTTTAGATGCAGCATTGTAACCTATGATAGGTGACATAGCCGTTGCAAAACTCGTAGAGAGATCAATATCTTGCGCGAGACGTTGACGATTAGCGCTAATCCCATCGATAGCGTTTAGTCGTAGAGTTGTCATCGCGTGAGTGAGATGTTCAATACTAGCAAAAAGACTTTTGAACATAATGGGTTCAAAGGCATTCAATTCCAGTTGACCGGCCTCTGCAGCTGCAGTGACTGTTGCGTCAAAACCAAAAACTTCAAAAGCAACTTGATTGACGACTTCAGGAATGACGGGGTTCACTTTACCTGGCATAATTGATGATCCGGCCTGTTTAGCGGGTAGATTAATTTCTAAAAATCCAGATCGTGGTCCAGAACTTAATAAACGTAAATCATTAGCCATCTTTGATAGGTTAACAGCTAATGTTTTCAATTGACTAGAGAGCATGACGAAAGCGTCCGCATTTTGGGTACCATCAAATAAATCACTAGTCTGTTCAAGGGATAAGTGCGTGATACTTGCTAAATTATCCACAACATGAACTTGGTAATGATAGCTGACATTAATACCAGAACCAATAGCTGACCCACCAAGATTGATACTGTGTAATGCTTTTTCGGCAGCTTGTAGGCGTTGATAATCTCTTTGTAACGGCTTTAAGAAAGCGTGAAAACTATTGCCCAGTGTTGTCGGTACTGCATCTTGGAGTTGTGTTCGCCCCATTTTGTAAATAGATTTAAACGATTCTGCCTTATAAGATAGGCTGTTGATAAGTGCATCTAGCTCAGTAAATAGCGGTGCTAAAAGTCGGATTAAGGCAATTTTTCCAGCACTTGGATAAGTGTCATTGGTACTTTGCCCCATATTGACATGGTCGTTAGGATGAATGTACTGATAATCACCGCGTTCACGGCCCACCATCTCTAAAGCAGTGTTAGCAATAACTTCATTGACATTCATATTTGTACTGGTGCCTGCGCCCCCTTGAATTGCACTAATTGGAAACTGCTTTAAATCAATGGGACGTGATAGTAACACTTTAACCGCAGCAACAATATGTTTAGCTAATGGTCGTGGTAAACTACCAGACGTTGCATTAGTTTGAGCAGCAGCTTGTTTAATCTGGAGAAAAGCACGAATCAACTCGGGATGGGTAACTTGAGTCGTAATCGGAAAATTATCTAATGCTCGTTGTGTATGAATACCGTAATAAACGTCAGATGGTAGAGACAATGAACCAATTGAATCAACTTCGTTGCGCATGATGAACCTAGCCTTTTTAGTTTTTATTATTTTAACGTTAAAGCAGATAGACTAAGTAAAACGTGTTAGCATTTTTGACATAAAAAAATAGCAGTATCACACTGCTATTTGACGTCAATAATTTTAGAGTCAGTATCTGTACCGATAACAACTTGATTCACGATATTTAAGAAGAGACCGTCTTCAACGACACCTACCATTTCAGATAACAAATGGCTGAGATCTTGTGGACTTTCAATGGCGGGTAAGTGTAAATCAATCAAAAAATTAGCAGAATCAGTTCGGACTGGATTGCCATTTTGATCAAGACGCCAAGTTGGTTGTAGTCCATCGTTTTCTAAACGACGAAATAGTTGGTCTGATCCGTATGGAATAACCTCTACAGGTAGGTATTGGGTTAATTTTTCAACACGCTTGCTTTCATCAATTACCCATATGTTACGTTTTGAGTTTACCGCAACAATTTTTTCCCATAGCAGTGCGGCACCACCACCTTTAATTGCTGCAAATGAATCATCAATTTGGTCGGCACCATCAATTGTTAAATCGATTTGGTCCACATCATCGACATTGTACATGGGAATACCAAGTTTAGCAGCTGTGCGACGTGTACGTTCAGAAGTGGGAACACCCACAATCTTTAAATTTTCTTCAGCCACACGACGACCTAATTCAGTAATGACGTGGGCGATAGTTGAACCTGAACCAATTCCGACTATCATATCGTTTTCAACAAACTGAGCGGCGCGCTTACCAGCGATAGCTTTTTGGGTATCTTGACTCATGGCTTGTATTCAATCTCCTGGTATTTTTCTGGATAACGTTGAAAGGCTGCCTTGGCATAGGGACACACGGCTTTAATTGTTTTGTCTTCTGACTTAGCATCAGTGACAATCGCATCAAGTAACTGACTGGCAATGCCTTGGCCACGTAATTCAGGAGAAACAAAGATACTGTCTACAGTGTAGGTCATGTCATGATTGATGTATGCGTAGTCGAGTTCAGCCAGAATACGACCGCTAGCATCAGCAATGAAATAACGATGTGTATCACGTTGGATATTTTCCATAATCAATACCGCCTTTTTTCTTTTATTATCCTTTAAATCTCTGAAGGTTTCAAATCATTTATCGTATAATAGATAGATAACTAACTTAAGTAAGGAACTAATATTTTATGACAATTCGTGGATTTGAAGTAGTGAGCCGTTATCAAGATGCTCAGGTAAACCTACCTAAACGCGCAACACAGCAAGCAGCAGGATATGATTTTGAAGCATCAGAAGATATAACGTTACCTAGCGTTTTAAGTAATCCATTTTTTAGAGGATTAAATATTTTTTCACTTGGTAAGTTAAAAAATGTGAGTGATAATGAGGATTTACAACAATTATTGAAGCCAGTACTTGTGCCAACAGGTATCAAAGCATATATGCAAGAAGGCGAATATCTACAGTTGGTATCACGTTCTTCTGGACCAATTAAAAAACGTATTATGATGCCAAATGCTGTGGGTATTGTGGATGCTGATTATTATAATAATGATAACAACGAAGGGGAAATCTTTTTCCAGTTTATTAACTTTGGTATCCGTGATGTACATATCAAAAAGGGTGAACGTATCGGACAAGGTATCTTTCTACCTTATTTACTAGCAGATAGCGATGCTAATGATGACAAAACAGTCCGTGTCGGTGGATTTGGGTCAACGAATTAAACACTAATTGACGATATTTTGGGAGGCAAAATGGCAAAAGTAAAAACGCAATTTATCTGTTCTAATTGTGGATTTGTATCTGCGCGTTACCTGGGACGTTGTTCTAATTGTGGTGAGTGGGGAACTTTTGTTGAAGAAAAAATCCAACCGGATACAAATGATCGCAAAAGTCGTGTTAGTTTAGACGGTCGCTCAGCAAAAGTGGAAAAAATCAATGAGGTAACGTCTGAATCAACACCGCGTGTCGCGACAAAACTACAAGAACTTAACCGTGTTTTGGGTGGTGGCGTTGTCCCTGGATCGATGGTATTGATCGGTGGTGATCCAGGCATTGGAAAATCTACCCTGTTACTTCAAGTATCAGGTCAATTGGCACATCAAGGTCGTGTTCTGTACGTTACCGGCGAAGAGAGTGCGCAGCAAGTGAAGTTGCGTGCGGATCGGTTAGGGGTTGGTAACGATGAGTTTTATTTATATCCAGAAACTGATATGGTGGCTATCAAAAAACAAATTGATGAACTATCTCCTGACTTTGTTGTCATTGATTCAGTACAAACAATGCAAGAACCAGATGTTCAGTCCGCAATTGGATCAGTATCGCAAATTCGAGAAGTAACGGCAGATTTGTTACAAATCGCCAAAACCAATAATATTACAGTCTTTATTGTGGGACATGTGACAAAAGAAGGTGCGATTGCAGGACCTAAAATTTTAGAACATATGGTCGATACAGTACTTTATTTTGAAGGTGACAGTAACTATAAATACCGTATTCTTCGAGCGGTTAAAAATCGATTTGGGGCGACTAACGAATTAGGCATTTTCGAAATGCGTAATGGTGGTTTACAAGAAGTTAAAAACCCATCGGAAATTTTTTTGGAAGAACGTCTAGCCGGTGCAACCGGTTCCGCTATTGTAGTGGCCTTAGAAGGGTCACGTCCTATTTTGGTGGAATTACAGGCTTTAGTTACACCAACGGTTTTTGGTAATGCACAACGAACAGCTGCTGGTCTAGATCGTAATCGTGTATCGTTGATTATGGCAGTTTTAGAGAAGCGAGCTAATTTATTATTGCAAAATCAAGATGCGTATTTGAAAGCTGCTGGTGGTGTGAAGCTGGATGAACCAGCCATTGATTTGGCGATTGCGATTGCGATTGCCAGTTCATATCATGATAAAGAATCTCAACCAAGTGATATATTTATTGGGGAAATTGGGTTAACTGGCGAAGTACGTAGCGTTACAGATATCGAAGGACGGCTAAAAGAGGCGCATAAATTAGGCTTCAAGCGTGCTATTGTTCCCAAAAATAATTTAACAGGTGTTACTTTACCAGACGGGTTAAATGTGGTTGGCGTCACAACGATTAACGAGGCCTTGCAATTAGCCATTAATTAAACACGATTTCTAAAGGGAATCATCATACTTTTGTTGTATACTGGTTGTTGATTGACATTATGTCATAGGATTGATTCTGCATCTTAATTGCAAATCATGACAGACTAAAATTTAGGAGTTTATAACATCATGACAGAAGAAATTCGTGTGCGTTATGCACCTTCTCCAACTGGACATTTACACATTGGAAACGCCCGTACAGCAATCTTTAACTGGTTATTTGCCCGCCACTATAACGGTAAGTTTATTATCCGTATTGAAGATACCGATCAAAAGCGTAATATCGCTGATGGTGAAACATCACAGTTAGATAACTTGAAATGGTTAGGTCTTGACTGGGATGAAGCACCTGACTTTTCTGGTGAATACGGTCCTTATCGTCAATCTGAACGTAACGAACAGGGGATTTATCAAGAATATATTGAAGCCTTATTAGAAAAGGGCTTAGCTTACAAGTCATATAAAACATCAGAACAACTGGCTGCAGAGCGCGAAGCACAACAAGCAGCCAAACAGGCACCACACTATGTTTACGAATACGAAGGCTTAAGCAATGCTGAACGCGAAGCAAAATATGCTGACTTTGAAGCTCAAGGGCTAAAGCCAGTTGTTCGTTTCCGTGTACCTGAAGATAAAGTTTATGCTTGGGATGAT
Organism: Leuconostoc fallax; assembly: GCF_004354645.1. NCBI lineage: Bacteria > Bacillati > Bacillota > Bacilli > Lactobacillales > Lactobacillaceae > Leuconostoc > Leuconostoc fallax. The sequence goes on from NZ_PUFI01000013.1 coordinate 89,108, forward strand.
ATCGTTAAAGGACACATTGAAATTGGTGCCAAAGAAGTTGGTGGTGATTGGGTCATTCAAAAAGCAGATGGTATGCCAACGTATAACTTTGCCGTAGTTGTGGATGATCATTTAATGGCAATATCACATGTATTACGTGGGGATGATCATGTTTCTAATACACCTAAGCAAATGATGATTTATGAAGCTTTGGGATGGGCAATTCCAAAATTCGGTCATATGGCATTGATTATTAACGGCGCTACAGGTAAGAAGTTATCAAAGCGTGATGAAGATGTCTTACAGTTTGTTGAGCAATATCGTGAACTGGGTTATTTACCGCAAGCAATGTTTAATTTTATTGGCTTGCTTGGTTGGTCACCAAAGGGCGAAGATGAGATTTTCTCAGTTGAAGAATTTATCCAGATGTTCGATGAAACACGTTTGAGCAAGGCGAATGCTAAGTTTGACCAAAAGAAGTTGGAATGGATTAACAACCAATGGATGCGTCGTGACAAGGATAAAGTGATGCCACAGTTGATTGGCGAATTGGTGAAAGCTGATTTGATTTCACAACAGGATGCCGATCAAAAAGTAGAATGGTTAAAATCAGTGATTGATGTTGCTGGTGTAGATGGGATTGCTTATACACAAGAAATTGTTGATATTACACGCCGACCATTCTTTGAATTACGTGAGCCTTTGACCGATGAAATGATTGAATATTTAACGTCAGAAGAAGGGCGCAAAGTGTTCGCAGCATGGCAAACGGCTTATGAAGCCTTACCATTAACGGCAACAGCAGCGGATTATATGGGCGCTATTCGAGGCATTCAAAATGAATTAGAAATCAAAGGCCGTAATCTTTGGAATCCAATTCGTATTGCAACAACACATGAAGTTCAAGGTCCTAATTTACCAGAAATGTTAGTATTGTTAGACAAACAAAATGTACTTCAAACTATGGCAGATGTTAAGGCAAAATATTTAGATTAAAAGTATGATAGAAGATTAGCGCAAGCTAATCTTTTTTATTTTGCAAGGTATCTTTTTATATGTTACCCTATATTAATAATAAAGGTAACAATTAACAACCTTTAAAAATGAGAAACGCAGTGTAGTATCTAAAATATTGCACAGCGCTGGAGTTGGAGTGTATTGTGAAGACAAAAGAAATAACGATGGTGGCATTGATGACGGCGGTATTAATTGTTTTGGGTTTGATACCACCGATTCCATTAGGCTTTATACCTGCACCGATTGTGTTACAGAATCTTGGTATCATGATGATTGCGCTTATATTAGGGAAAAAATATGGCACAATTAGTGTTGCCATATTCCTCATACTAGCCGCTTTAGGGTTACCTGTACTACCAGGCGGACGAGGTGGTATGGCTGTTTTAACAGGACCGACGGGTGGCTATTTACTTGGCTACTTATTAACGCCAATATGTGTATCATTACTAATTCAGGTTGTGTCTGCTAAAAAGATATGGCAAGTATGGTTGTGTTTATTAATCGTGTCATTAGTTATCGTGACAGGTATTGGTATTTTGTGGATGAGTTACAGTACACATTTACCATTAAAAGAAGCGTTGATTGCTAATCTTATTTTTGTACCAGGTGATATTATCAAGACGGTTATTGCCATTTTGATTTTTGACAGGTTGCGCCATACACAGTTGAAAACGAGCATTTTAATGTGATGCGTTGTTAATCAATATAAAAAGCGATGATTTGAGCATTGCTTTTTATTTTGGATAAATATTTTGAATACCCGCTATTTCAGGGTACAATTTAATTATTTACTAGGAGGCAACCACCATGATTCATGTATATAATACATTGACCCACCAAAAAGAAATTTTTAAATCGATTCAGCCTAATTTAATTACCATGTATGTTTGTGGTCCTACTATTTATAACTATATTCATATTGGGAATGCACGTTCAGCCATTGCATTTGATACCATTAGACGTTATTTTGAATTCCGTGGTTACGAAGTGAATTATGTATCCAACTTTACAGATGTTGATGACAAAATTATCAATCGTGCGCATGAAGAAGGTGTTTCTGAAGCCACAATAACTGAAAAGTATGCGCAGGCTTTTGAAAATGATACATTGCCATTAAATATTAAGCCGGCAACAGTAAGATCTAAGGCCACTGAAGTGATTCCTGACATCATTTCATTTGTGTCAGAGTTAATTGCTAAAGGCTATGCATATGAAGCTGATGGGGATGTTTATTTCCGTGCGCGTCAGTTTAAAGGTTATGGTATTTTAGCGCATCAAGATTTGAATGAATTAGAAGCGGGTGCGTCGGGAAGATTAGACCCAGAAGAATTAGCAAAGAAAGAAGACGCGTTGGACTTTGCGGTTTGGAAGTCAGAAAATCGACCAGGTGTGATTTCATGGGACTCACCTTGGGGCAATGGCCGTCCAGGTTGGCATATAGAATGCTCAGTGATGGCGCAAAAGTATCTTGGCAACACCATCGATGTTCACGGTGGTGGCATTGATTTGGCCTTTCCACACCATACGAATGAAATCGCTCAATCTGAGGCGCGTACAGGGCAGACATTTGTTCATTATTGGTTACACAATGGTTTTGTTAATATTAATGATGAGAAGATGAGTAAGTCCTTGGGCAATTTCATCACGTTGCATGATATGTTAGAACGTTATGACGACCCAATGACGATCAGATATTTATTATCAACGACGCAGTATCGACGCCCAATTAATTATTCAGAAGATACTCTAACGCAAGCGCGTGTTGAGTTAGATCGTATTCGTACCGCTTATCGTAATTTGCATTTTAGAATGAAGGATTCAAAAGATGGCCGTAATGAAGCTGTTGAATCTGACATTAATGAATATAAAAAACAATTCATTGCAGCAATGGACGATGATTTTAATACACAAAATGCTTTAGCAGCCATTTTTGAGTTAATTGCGTTAGCGAATACGTATAGTGAAGCTGCCATCATTCAACGTGATACAGCAATGCTGCTTTTGGAGACGATGACAGCTTTGATGCAGGTATTTGGTATTGAAACGTTAATGCCAGTTGAACAATTGACAGTAGAACAACAATCATTATTAGAGCAACGCGTTATTGCACGCCAAAATAAGGACTTTTCTGAAAGTGATCGCATTCGAGATATCTTAAAATTGCAAGATATTATTGTTGAAGATACTGCACAAGGTCAACGGTGGCATAAAGCATAATCAAAAAGACACCCTAGGGTGTCTTTTTTAGTCGAATGATGTTAGTGATTATAGGGGTGATTCCAGATAATATCCGAACGAAATAGCGATAAAAGGGGTGTGGCGCAAGTAAAAAAGAAAAGGGGGTAAAAAGGGCGAAAAAAGGGAAAAAAGGTGTTGACGGTAGCGCACAGGGTTGGTATAGTAATATATGTTGTTTGGCGGAAACGTCAAGCAGGCCAACGGATTGAGCGACTAGGGCGCACCAAGAAATGCAAAAACATTTCAAAAAGGTGTTGACAAGCGTTTGATTAGATGGTAAGATATAAAAGTTGTTTCGTAAGGAAACAACGACATCGCAAGATGTCAGGTAGCACATTGAAAACTGAACAAAACTTTGATAAACAAATGTGTCGGGTCACTATTTTACGAAATAGTGTAAAGAAACAATTTGCGAAGTCAATTCGTAACAAACAATAAACGGATACGCTATAGCAATATAGCAAGTCAGTTAACATTGAAGAGCAATCTTCAAACTTTTAAAATGAGAGTTTGATCCTGGCTCAGGATGAACGCTGGCGGCGTGCCTAATACATGCAAGTCGAACGCTAGTCGCGGACCTGATCACTTCGGTGAGACGTAAAGCATATGGCTAGAGTGGCGAACGGGTGAGTAACACGTGGACAACCTGCCTCTAAGCAGGGGATAACATTTGGAAACAGATGCTAATACCGTATAACAACGCATTTCGCATGAAGTGTGTTTAAAAGGGGCTTCGGCCTCACTTAGAGATGGATCCGCGGTGCATTAGTTAGTTGGTGAGGTAAAGGCTTACCAAGACGATGATGCATAGCCGAGTTGAGAGACTGATCGGCCACATTGGGACTGAGACACGGCCCAAACTCCTACGGGAGGCTGCAGTAGGGAATCTTCCACAATGGGCGCAAGCCTGATGGAGCAACGCCGCGTGTGTGATGAAGGCTTTCGGGTCGTAAAGCACTGTTGTATGGGAAGAATAGTTAATGTAGGAAATGATGTTAATGTGACGGTACCATACCAGAAAGGGACGGCTAAATACGTGCCAGCAGCCGCGGTAATACGTATGTCCCGAGCGTTATCCGGATTTATTGGGCGTAAAGCGAGCGCAGACGGTTCGTTAAGTCTGAAGTGAAAGCCCACAGCTCAACTGTGGAATGGCTTTGGAAACTGGCGAACTTGAGTGCAGTAGAGGCAAGTGGAACTCCATGTGTAGCGGTGGAATGCGTAGATATATGGAAGAACACCAGTGGCGAAGGCGGCTTGCTGGACTGTAACTGACGTTGAGGCTCGAAAGTGTGGGTAGCAAACAGGATTAGATACCCTGGTAGTCCACACCGTAAACGATGAGTGCTAGGTGTTAGGAGGTTTCCGCCTCTTAGTGCCGGAGCTAACGCATTAAGCACTCCGCCTGGGGAGTACGACCGCAAGGTTGAAACTCAAAGGAATTGACGGGGACCCGCACAAGCGGTGGAGCATGTGGTTTAATTCGAAGCAACGCGAAGAACCTTACCAGGTCTTGACATCCTTTGAAGATGTTAGAGATAATATTGTTCTCTTCGGAGACAAAGTGACAGGTGGTGCATGGTCGTCGTCAGCTCGTGTCGTGAGATGTTGGGTTAAGTCCCGCAACGAGCGCAACCCTTATGTTTAGTTGCCAGCATTTAGTTGGGCACTCTAGACAGACTGCCGGTGACAAACCGGAGGAAGGCGGGGATGACGTCAGATCATCATGCCCCTTATGACCTGGGCTACACACGTGCTACAATGGCGTATACAACGAGTTGCGAACCGGCGACGGTAAGCTAATCTCTTAAAGTACGTCTCAGTTCGGATTGTAGTCTGCAACTCGACTACATGAAGTCGGAATCGCTAGTAATCGCGGATCAGCATGCCGCGGTGAATACGTTCCCGGGTCTTGTACACACCGCCCGTCACACCATGAGAGTTTGTAACACCCAAAGCCGGTGGGCTAACCTTCGGGAGGTAGCCGTCTAAGGTGGGACAGATGATTAGGGTGAAGTCGTAACAAGGTAGCCGTAGGAGAACCTGCGGCTGGATCACCTCCTTTCTAAGGATAAACGGAAACCGACGCTGACTTAAATGTCAAATTTGTAATCAAAAGTTTTGTTTAGTTTTGAGTGTGGTACTTTTAAATAGGTATCATAGTCAAGAATGCCTATGGGGAATTAGCTCAGCTGGGAGAGCACCTGCTTTGCAAGCAGGGGGTCAGCGGTTCGATCCCGCTATTCTCCATAGCCGATGTCGTAAGATGTTGGCGTGATGAACATTGAAAACTGAATAGTAACAAATTCTTTTTTTGAAAGATATCGAAAGATATCAAAAAAATTGAACCGAGAAACAACATCAAGTTCTTTAATAAAGAACGGTTTAATCGCAGGTTGTGTTAAAGCAACCAACTCATAAACTGATCGATAGCACTGTGAGGTGTTATCCGGTTAAGTTAATAAGGGCGCATGGTGGATGCCTTGGCACTAGGAGCCGATGAAGGACGTGACTAACTACGATAAGCTTCGGGGAGCGGTAAGTACGCTATGATCCGGAGATTTCCGAATGGGGAAACCTAACATCTTAGGATGTTACTAATACATGAATACATAGTGTATTAGAGGAATACGCTGTGAACTGAAACATCTCATTAGCAGCAGGAGCAGAAAGAAAAATCGATTCCCATAGTAGCGGCGAGCGAAGTGGGAAGAGCCCAAACCAGCATGCTTGCATGTTGGGGTTGTAGGACTGTCGTTGAGTTACCAAGTAATGATATAGGTGAACAAGTTGGGAAGCTTGATCAAAGAGGGTGATAATCCCGTAACCGAAATATGATTACCTCTAGACAGGATCCTGAGTACGGCCGGACACGTGAAATCCGGTCGGAATCCGGGAGGACCATCTCCCAAGGCTAAATACTCCCTAGTGACCGATAGTGAACCAGTACCGTGAGGGAAAGGTGAAAAGCACCCCGGAAGGGGAGTGAAATAGTTCCTGAAACCATGACGCCTACAAGAAGTCAGAGCTCGTTAATGAGTGATGGCGTGCCTTTTGTAGAATGAACCGGCGAGTTACGGTATCGTGCGAGGTTAAGGTGGAAAGACCGGAGCCGCAGCGAAAGCGAGTGTGAATAGCGCGAATAGTACGATGCTGTAGACCCGAAACCAGGTGACCTACCCATGGTCAGGATGAAGGTGAGGTAAAACTTACTGGAGGTCCGAACCGGTGCATGTTAAAAAATGCTCGGATGAACTGTGGGTAGCGGTGAAATTCCAAACGAACCTGGAGATAGCTGGTTCTCTCCGAAATAGCTTTAGGGCTAGCCTCATAATAAGCATACTGGAGGTAGAGCACTGTTAAGCCTAGGGGCCCATCTCGGGTTACCAAAGTTTGATAAACTCCGAATGCCAGATATGTATGTATGGGAGTCAGACGGTGAGTGATAAGATCCATCGTCGAAAGGGGAACAGCCCAGATCGCCAGTTAAGGTCCCTAAATATATGTTAAGTGGAAAACGATGTGAAAGTGCATAGACAACTAGGATGTTGGCTTAGAAGCAGCCACCATTTAAAGAGTGCGTAATAGCTCACTAGTCGAGTGCCTTTGCGCGGAAAATGTACCGGGGCTAAACATATTACCGAAACTGCGGGTGTACTTTAAAGTACGCGATAGGAGAGCGTTGTATAGGCAATGAAGGTAGACCGTGAGGACTGCTGGAGCGTATACAAGTGAGAATGCCGGTATGAGTAGCGAAAGACAGGTGAGAATCCTGTCCACCGAATGACTAAGGTTTCCTGGGGAAGGCTCGTCCACCCAGGGTTAGTCGGGACCTAAGGCGAGGCCGAGAGGCGTAGTCGATGGATAACAGGTTGAGATTCCTGTACCAATGCTAATGCGTTATCACCGATGGAGGGACGCAGGAGGCTAACAGAAGCGCACGGTTGGAAAAGTGCGTGTAAATAGTAAGTCTAGTGAAGAGTGAAATGCTTTTGACTGTTAGGACAAGCTATGATGCGGATCGAAATAAAGTAGAGAAGTCTGTGATGTCACACTGCCGAGAAAAGCTTCTAGGGAGTATTAGGTTGCCCGTACCGCAAACCGACACAGGTAGTCGAGTAGAGAATACTAAGGTGAGCGAGAGAACCCTCGTTAAGGAACTCGGCAAAATGACCCCGTAACTTCGGGAGAAGGGGTGCTGACTTCGGTCAGCCGCAGTGAATAGGCCCAGGCGACTGTTTATCAAAAACACAGGTTTCTGCAAAATCGTAAGATGAAGTATAGGGGCTGACGCCTGCCCGGTGCTGGAAGGTTAAAAGGAGTGCTTAGCTTCGGCGAAGGTGCGAATTGAAGCCCCAGTAAACGGCGGCCGTAACTATAACGGTCCTAAGGTAGCGAAATTCCTTGTCGGGTAAGTTCCGACCCGCACGAAAGGCGTAACGATCTGGGCACTGTCTCAACGAGGGACTCGGTGAAATTTAAATACCCGTGAAGATGCGGGTTACCCGCGACAGGACGGAAAGACCCCATGGAGCTTTACTGTAGCTTGATATTGAGTGTTTGTGCTGCTTGTACAGAATAGGTAGGAGACGTAGAAACCGGAACGCTAGTTTCGGTGGAGTCAAAAGATGGGATACTACCCTCGTTGTATGACCACTCTAACTCTGGCCACTAATCGTGGTCGAAGACAGTGTCTGGCGGGCAGTTTGACTGGGGCGGTCGCCTCCTAAAAGGTAACGGAGGCGCTCAAAGGTTTGCTCAGAATGGTTGGAAATCATTCGTAGCGTGTAAAGGCACAAGCAAGCTTGACTGCGAGAGCTACAACTCGAGCAGGTACGAAAGTAGGACTTAGTGATCCGGTGGTTCCGCATGGAAGGGCCATCGCTCAACGGATAAAAGCTACCCTGGGGATAACAGGCTCATCTCCCCCAAGAGTCCACATCGACGGGGAGGTTTGGCACCTCGATGTCGGCTCATCGCATCCTGGGGCTGTAGTCGGTCCCAAGGGTTGGGCTGTTCGCCCATTAAAGCGGTACGCGAGCTGGGTTCAGAACGTCGTGAGACAGTTCGGTCCCTATCCGTCGCGGGCGCAGGAAATTTGAGAGGAGCTGTCCTTAGTACGAGAGGACCGGGATGGACATACCGCTGGTGTACCAGTTGTTCTGCCAAGGGCATAGCTGGGTAGCTACGTATGGATGAGATAAACGCTGAAAGCATCTAAGTGTGAAACTCGCCTCGAGATGAGATTTCCCATTCGAAAGAAGTAAGACCCCTTAGAGAAGATGAGGTAGATAGGCTAGAAGTGGCAGCGCTGTGAAGTGTGAAGCGGACTAGTACTAATAGGTCGAGGACTTAACCAAAGCAAAGTCCAATGAGTGGTTCAAGAAAGAGAAAAGAATAAGTTACTATTTAGTTTTGAGTGTTGATCACTCAAGGTGTCGTATTGATAGCATAGAGGATACACCTGTACCCATTCCGAACACAGAAGTTAAGCTCTATAGCGCCAAAAGTAGTTGGAGGATCGCTTCCTGCGAGGATAGGACGATGCGATGCCGTACATAGCAA
>NZ_PUFI01000010.1:2500-5666 GCF_004354645.1 Leuconostoc fallax
ATCCGAGCATTTTTTAACATGCACCGGTTCGGACCTCCAGTAAGTTTTACCTCACCTTCATCCTGACCATGGGTAGGTCACCTGGTTTCGGGTCTACAGCATCGTACTATTCGCGCTATTCACACTCGCTTTCGCTGCGGCTCCGGTCTTTCCACCTTAACCTCGCACGATACCGTAACTCGCCGGTTCATTCTACAAAAGGCACGCCATCACTCATTAACGAGCTCTGACTTCTTGTAGGCGTCATGGTTTCAGGAACTATTTCACTCCCCTTCCGGGGTGCTTTTCACCTTTCCCTCACGGTACTGGTTCACTATCGGTCACTAGGGAGTATTTAGCCTTGGGAGATGGTCCTCCCGGATTCCGACCGGATTTCACGTGTCCGGCCGTACTCAGGATCCTGTCTAGAGGTAATCATATTTCGGTTACGGGATTATCACCCTCTTTGATCAAGCTTCCCAACTTGTTCACCTATATCATTACTTGGTAACTCAACGACAGTCCTACAACCCCAACATGCAAGCATGCTGGTTTGGGCTCTTCCCACTTCGCTCGCCGCTACTATGGGAATCGATTTTTCTTTCTGCTCCTGCTGCTAATGAGATGTTTCAGTTCACAGCGTATTCCTCTAATACACTATGTATTCATGTATTAGTAACATCCTAAGATGTTAGGTTTCCCCATTCGGAAATCTCCGGATCATAGCGTACTTACCGCTCCCCGAAGCTTATCGTAGTTAGTCACGTCCTTCATCGGCTCCTAGTGCCAAGGCATCCACCATGCGCCCTTATTAACTTAACCGGATAACACCTCACAGTGCTATCGATCAGTTTATGAGTTGGTTGCTTTAACACAACCTGCGATTAAACCGTTCTTTATTAAAGAACTTGATGTTGTTTCTCGGTTCAATTTTTTTGATATCTTTCGATATCTTTCAAAAAAAGAATTTGTTACTATTCAGTTTTCAATGTTCATCACGCCAACATCTTACGACATCGGCTATGGAGAATAGCGGGATCGAACCGCTGACCCCCTGCTTGCAAAGCAGGTGCTCTCCCAGCTGAGCTAATTCCCCATAGGCATTCTTGACTATGATACCTATTTAAAAGTACCACACTCAAAACTAAACAAAACTTTTGATTACAAATTTGACATTTAAGTCAGCGTCGGTTTCCGTTTATCCTTAGAAAGGAGGTGATCCAGCCGCAGGTTCTCCTACGGCTACCTTGTTACGACTTCACCCTAATCATCTGTCCCACCTTAGACGGCTACCTCCCGAAGGTTAGCCCACCGGCTTTGGGTGTTACAAACTCTCATGGTGTGACGGGCGGTGTGTACAAGACCCGGGAACGTATTCACCGCGGCATGCTGATCCGCGATTACTAGCGATTCCGACTTCATGTAGTCGAGTTGCAGACTACAATCCGAACTGAGACGTACTTTAAGAGATTAGCTTACCGTCGCCGGTTCGCAACTCGTTGTATACGCCATTGTAGCACGTGTGTAGCCCAGGTCATAAGGGGCATGATGATCTGACGTCATCCCCGCCTTCCTCCGGTTTGTCACCGGCAGTCTGTCTAGAGTGCCCAACTAAATGCTGGCAACTAAACATAAGGGTTGCGCTCGTTGCGGGACTTAACCCAACATCTCACGACACGAGCTGACGACGACCATGCACCACCTGTCACTTTGTCTCCGAAGAGAACAATATTATCTCTAACATCTTCAAAGGATGTCAAGACCTGGTAAGGTTCTTCGCGTTGCTTCGAATTAAACCACATGCTCCACCGCTTGTGCGGGTCCCCGTCAATTCCTTTGAGTTTCAACCTTGCGGTCGTACTCCCCAGGCGGAGTGCTTAATGCGTTAGCTCCGGCACTAAGAGGCGGAAACCTCCTAACACCTAGCACTCATCGTTTACGGTGTGGACTACCAGGGTATCTAATCCTGTTTGCTACCCACACTTTCGAGCCTCAACGTCAGTTACAGTCCAGCAAGCCGCCTTCGCCACTGGTGTTCTTCCATATATCTACGCATTCCACCGCTACACATGGAGTTCCACTTGCCTCTACTGCACTCAAGTTCGCCAGTTTCCAAAGCCATTCCACAGTTGAGCTGTGGGCTTTCACTTCAGACTTAACGAACCGTCTGCGCTCGCTTTACGCCCAATAAATCCGGATAACGCTCGGGACATACGTATTACCGCGGCTGCTGGCACGTATTTAGCCGTCCCTTTCTGGTATGGTACCGTCACATTAACATCATTTCCTACATTAACTATTCTTCCCATACAACAGTGCTTTACGACCCGAAAGCCTTCATCACACACGCGGCGTTGCTCCATCAGGCTTGCGCCCATTGTGGAAGATTCCCTACTGCAGCCTCCCGTAGGAGTTTGGGCCGTGTCTCAGTCCCAATGTGGCCGATCAGTCTCTCAACTCGGCTATGCATCATCGTCTTGGTAAGCCTTTACCTCACCAACTAACTAATGCACCGCGGATCCATCTCTAAGTGAGGCCGAAGCCCCTTTTAAACACACTTCATGCGAAATGCGTTGTTATACGGTATTAGCATCTGTTTCCAAATGTTATCCCCTGCTTAGAGGCAGGTTGTCCACGTGTTACTCACCCGTTCGCCACTCTAGCCATATGCTTTACGTCTCACCGAAGTGATCAGGTCCGCGACTAGCGTTCGACTTGCATGTATTAGGCACGCCGCCAGCGTTCATCCTGAGCCAGGATCAAACTCTCATTTTAAAAGTTTGAAGATTGCTCTTCAATGTTAACTGACTTGCTATATTGCTATAGCGTATCCGTTTATTGTTTGTTACGAATTGACTTCGCAAATTGTTTCTTTACACTATTTCGTAAAATAGTGACCCGACACATTTGTTTATCAAAGTTTTGTTCAGTTTTCAATGTGCTACCTGACATCTTGCGATGTCGTTGTTTCCTTACGAAACAACTTTTATATCTTACCATCTAATCAAACGCTTGTCAACACCTTTTTGAAATGTTTTTGCATTTCTTGGTGCGCCCTAGTCGCTCAATCCGTTGGCCTGCTTGACGTTTCCGCCAAACAACATATATTACTATACCAACCCTGTGCGCTACCGTCAACACCTTTTTTCCCTTTTTTCGCCCTTTTTACCCCCTTTTCTTTTTTACT
>NZ_PUFI01000003.1:0-1616 GCF_004354645.1 Leuconostoc fallax
CCATTCCGAACACAGAAGTTAAGCTCTATAGCGCCAAAAGTAGTTGGAGGATCGCTTCCTGCGAGGATAGGACGATGCGATGCCGTACATAGCAACATGGAGAGAGAAGCGGAGAGGTGTCCGAGTCAGGCTGAAGGAGCATGGTTGGAAACCGTGTAAGCAGTGAGAACTGTTTCGAGGGTTCGAATCCCTTCCTCTCCATAGATATGGAAGTTTAGCTCAGCTGGGAGAGCACCTGCCTTACAAGCAGGGGGTCACAGGTTCGATCCCTGTAACTTCCATAGCCGGAAAAGGCTGAAGATACTGGCGAACGGGAAACGTAGCGCCGACTTAGCTCAGTTGGTAGAGCACCGCTCTTGTAAAGCGGGGGTCGAAGGTTCGAGTCCTTTAGTCGGCATGAACATGCGGATATAGTTCAGAGGTAGAACATCACCTTGCCATGGTGGGGGTCGCGGGTTCGAATCCCGTTGTCCGCTTAATATGCCGGCGTGGCGGAATAGGCAGACGCACAGGACTTAAAATCCTGCGATAGAGATATCGTACCGGTTCGATCCCGGTCGCCGGCATATATGCACCTATAGCGCAATTGGATAGAGCGTCTGACTACGAATCAGGAGGTTGCAGGTTCGACTCCTGCTAGGTGCATAGAGGTTAGAGTAATTTAATCTCTTTTTTAAGTTTTTGAGGAGCTGAAGCTCTCGAGAAACTATCGGGATGTAGCTCAGCTTGGTAGAGCACCTGGTTTGGGACCAGGGGGTCGCAGGTTCGAATCCTGTCGTCCCGATTAAATCGTATGTGATATGGTTTAGCACGATCGCGGTGTAGCTCAGCTGGCTAGAGCGTTCGGTTCATACCCGAGAGGTCGAGGGTTCGATTCCCCCCGCCGCGATAGGTCGATAAAGGACCTTTAGCTCAGTTGGTTAGAGCAGACGGCTCATAACCGTCCGGTCGTTGGTTCGAGTCCAACAAGGTCCATTGAGAGGGCCTTCAGAGATAGTGGAGGATTACCCAAGTCTGGCTGAAGGGAACGGTCTTGAAAACCGTCAGGTCGGGAAACCGGCGCGGGGGTTCGAATCCCCCATCCTCCTTAACCCTTAAATATAGAGGGTAAGACATAATATTATCGCGGGATGGAGCAGTCTGGTAGCTCGTCGGGCCCATAACCCGAAGGTCGTTGGTTCAAATCCAGCTCCCGCAATTGGTCGCATGGTCTAGCTGGTTAGGACGCCTGCCTGTCACGCAGGAGATCACGGGTTCGAACCCCGTTGTGACCGTTTAAGTATGAAGATACTTAGATGGCTCGGTAGCTCAGTTGGTAGAGCAATGCATTGAAGCTGCATGTGTCGGCGGTTCGATTCCGTCCCGCGCCATAGGTCAAGAGATTGACTGAAGCGACAAGGTAAGCCTGCGAATGTAGTTCAATGGTAGAATTCCAGCCTTCCAAGCTGGCTATGCGGGTTCGATTCCCGTCATTCGCTTATGGGCCTGTAGCTCAGTTGGTTAGAGCACTGTGTTGATAACGCAGGGGTCACAGGTTCGAGTCCCGTCAGGCCCATGATAAAGAAGAGAGTTCTTGTAACTCTCTTTTTCTTTCCCTTCTTTTTTGTTTTATAATG
>NZ_PUFI01000016.1:2500-74329 GCF_004354645.1 Leuconostoc fallax
TCATTCTACAAAAGGCACGCCATCACTCATTAACGAGCTCTGACTTCTTGTAGGCGTCATGGTTTCAGGAACTATTTCACTCCCCTTCCGGGGTGCTTTTCACCTTTCCCTCACGGTACTGGTTCACTATCGGTCACTAGGGAGTATTTAGCCTTGGGAGATGGTCCTCCCGGATTCCGACCGGATTTCACGTGTCCGGCCGTACTCAGGATCCTGTCTAGAGGTAATCATATTTCGGTTACGGGATTATCACCCTCTTTGATCAAGCTTCCCAACTTGTTCACCTATATCATTACTTGGTAACTCAACGACAGTCCTACAACCCCAACATGCAAGCATGCTGGTTTGGGCTCTTCCCACTTCGCTCGCCGCTACTATGGGAATCGATTTTTCTTTCTGCTCCTGCTGCTAATGAGATGTTTCAGTTCACAGCGTATTCCTCTAATACACTATGTATTCATGTATTAGTAACATCCTAAGATGTTAGGTTTCCCCATTCGGAAATCTCCGGATCATAGCGTACTTACCGCTCCCCGAAGCTTATCGTAGTTAGTCACGTCCTTCATCGGCTCCTAGTGCCAAGGCATCCACCATGCGCCCTTATTAACTTAACCGGATAACACCTCACAGTGCTATCGATCAGTTTATGAGTTGGTTGCTTTAACACAACCTGCGATTAAACCGTTCTTTATTAAAGAACTTGATGTTGTTTCTCGGTTCAATTTTTTTGATATCTTTCGATATCTTTCAAAAAAAGAATTTGTTACTATTCAGTTTTCAATGTTCATCACGCCAACATCTTACGACATCGGCTATGGAGAATAGCGGGATCGAACCGCTGACCCCCTGCTTGCAAAGCAGGTGCTCTCCCAGCTGAGCTAATTCCCCATAGGCATTCTTGACTATGATACCTATTTAAAAGTACCACACTCAAAACTAAACAAAACTTTTGATTACAAATTTGACATTTAAGTCAGCGTCGGTTTCCGTTTATCCTTAGAAAGGAGGTGATCCAGCCGCAGGTTCTCCTACGGCTACCTTGTTACGACTTCACCCTAATCATCTGTCCCACCTTAGACGGCTACCTCCCGAAGGTTAGCCCACCGGCTTTGGGTGTTACAAACTCTCATGGTGTGACGGGCGGTGTGTACAAGACCCGGGAACGTATTCACCGCGGCATGCTGATCCGCGATTACTAGCGATTCCGACTTCATGTAGTCGAGTTGCAGACTACAATCCGAACTGAGACGTACTTTAAGAGATTAGCTTACCGTCGCCGGTTCGCAACTCGTTGTATACGCCATTGTAGCACGTGTGTAGCCCAGGTCATAAGGGGCATGATGATCTGACGTCATCCCCGCCTTCCTCCGGTTTGTCACCGGCAGTCTGTCTAGAGTGCCCAACTAAATGCTGGCAACTAAACATAAGGGTTGCGCTCGTTGCGGGACTTAACCCAACATCTCACGACACGAGCTGACGACGACCATGCACCACCTGTCACTTTGTCTCCGAAGAGAACAATATTATCTCTAACATCTTCAAAGGATGTCAAGACCTGGTAAGGTTCTTCGCGTTGCTTCGAATTAAACCACATGCTCCACCGCTTGTGCGGGTCCCCGTCAATTCCTTTGAGTTTCAACCTTGCGGTCGTACTCCCCAGGCGGAGTGCTTAATGCGTTAGCTCCGGCACTAAGAGGCGGAAACCTCCTAACACCTAGCACTCATCGTTTACGGTGTGGACTACCAGGGTATCTAATCCTGTTTGCTACCCACACTTTCGAGCCTCAACGTCAGTTACAGTCCAGCAAGCCGCCTTCGCCACTGGTGTTCTTCCATATATCTACGCATTCCACCGCTACACATGGAGTTCCACTTGCCTCTACTGCACTCAAGTTCGCCAGTTTCCAAAGCCATTCCACAGTTGAGCTGTGGGCTTTCACTTCAGACTTAACGAACCGTCTGCGCTCGCTTTACGCCCAATAAATCCGGATAACGCTCGGGACATACGTATTACCGCGGCTGCTGGCACGTATTTAGCCGTCCCTTTCTGGTATGGTACCGTCACATTAACATCATTTCCTACATTAACTATTCTTCCCATACAACAGTGCTTTACGACCCGAAAGCCTTCATCACACACGCGGCGTTGCTCCATCAGGCTTGCGCCCATTGTGGAAGATTCCCTACTGCAGCCTCCCGTAGGAGTTTGGGCCGTGTCTCAGTCCCAATGTGGCCGATCAGTCTCTCAACTCGGCTATGCATCATCGTCTTGGTAAGCCTTTACCTCACCAACTAACTAATGCACCGCGGATCCATCTCTAAGTGAGGCCGAAGCCCCTTTTAAACACACTTCATGCGAAATGCGTTGTTATACGGTATTAGCATCTGTTTCCAAATGTTATCCCCTGCTTAGAGGCAGGTTGTCCACGTGTTACTCACCCGTTCGCCACTCTAGCCATATGCTTTACGTCTCACCGAAGTGATCAGGTCCGCGACTAGCGTTCGACTTGCATGTATTAGGCACGCCGCCAGCGTTCATCCTGAGCCAGGATCAAACTCTCATTTTAAAAGTTTGAAGATTGCTCTTCAATGTTAACTGACTTGCTATATTGCTATAGCGTATCCGTTTATTGTTTGTTACGAATTGACTTCGCAAATTGTTTCTTTACACTATTTCGTAAAATAGTGACCCGACACATTTGTTTATCAAAGTTTTGTTCAGTTTTCAATGTGCTACCTGACATCTTGCGATGTCGTTGTTTCCTTACGAAACAACTTTTATATCTTACCATCTAATCAAACGCTTGTCAACACCTTTTTGAAATGTTTTTGCATTTCTTGGTGCGCCCTAGTCGCTCAATCCGTTGGCCTGCTTGACGTTTCCGCCAAACAACATATATTACTATACCAACCCTGTGCGCTACCGTCAACACCTTTTTTCCCTTTTTTCGCCCTTTTTACCCCCTTTTCTTTTTTACTCGATAATCGAATTAACTAGCTACTCATCAATCGCCTTTTATCATTTAAAAACACCATCAATAACTCTATTGTTCGTGTATTTATTATTCTTCAAAACCAATAAATGATGACATTTGTACTGTTTCTAGTAATGTATGTAACTTATTAGCTGGTACAAACTTCAATTTTTCATGAAAAGCAGTTGTAATTAAATGCATATTTTCTGGTTCAACCTCAAATGAATAAAAAGACATAGGTCCCTCATGATCACTTTCTAGTGTACTAAGTTCACCTAAACGCCAATTATCAAAATCAATATCGCCGTCTTGTTGTAATCCTCTTAAAACTGCACCTAATGATGTATCTTGCTTGTGCTTATGCATCTTTGTGGTATAAAAACGATACCCATTTTCAATTGGTTCAACCAAGAAATAAGGCATACTATCTTTGATGGCTATTGCTGTTGCTGCTACTAATGACATAATTTCCTTCTATCTAATTTAAATTCTATCCAAAGCTTCAGTGATCCATTCACCTTGCTTATTTGCAATTGATGTAAAACCATATTCTAAATGATAATTCGTCCAATAACGCTTCCGTATATTATGATACTTAACTGGTAGTTGATCATCGTGTCGTTGCATTTGGCTCTGACGTAATGACAAACTGATTTTTCCATTGTATTGTTCTATATCTAATACAACCACATCAACTTCTTTACCAACTGCCAATTCATTAGCAAGGTTTTTGACAACACCAGATTTACATTCCGATATATGAATCAACCCTTGTTGATGATTATTAAGCATTACAAAAGCGCCGTATGGTTGAATACCAGTAACTTTTCCTCGTAATTTTTGGCCAATCTTATAATTCATTTCTCACCTCCAATATCTACATCTTAAATTATATCAAAAAAAGCAGGCATAACGCCTGCTTTTCACTAAGCTTCAATTGTAATTGTTTTAACGACAATGTCCTGACGTGGTCGATCGTACATGTCCACCTTTGCCTTAGCAATATCATCTACAATGTCTAATCCTTCAATAACTTGCCCAAACACCGTATGTTTACCATCAAGCCAAGGTGTTCCGCCATCTTTCCGATATGCTTCAGCAATTTCAGCAGGTACATTTTTCAATGCGCTTGCCATCTGTGAGGGGAAATTAGCAGCCTGCACAATGAAAAATTGACTACCATTCGTATTGGGACCAGCATTAGCCATTGACAATGCACCACGTAAATTAAATAGTTGGTCACTAAATTCATCTTCAAAACTGTTGTTCCAAATACTCTCGCCACCCATACCAGTACCAAGTGGATCACCACCTTGAATCATAAAATCTTTGATAACACGGTGAAAAATACCGTTGTTATAATAGCCATTTTTAGCGTGTGTTATAAAATTTTCTACAGTCTTCGGTGCAATATCAGCGAATAATTTGATGCGAACATCACCCTTATTCGTTGTAATTGTTGCAACTGGTCCTGTATAGTTTTTAGCATCTAGTTGTGGATATATCATCTTATTCTCCTAATATAATGAAAAGCGCCTGTTGAGGCGCTCATAATTGGCTTAAACTTTATCTTCAAAAACAGGATCGATAATGACGTTGCCTTCTTCAATTTCTTCAAGCGCTTTACCGACAGACTTATTAGATTCAAAGACCTCTTCTGTTGCAGGTAAGCCAGCATCAAGTTCACGCGCACGCTTTGCTGCTAAAGCGATCAACTTATATCTTGAATCAACCTTTTCTAATAATTTGTCAACTGATGGATATAGTAACATTGTTCTCTCCTTAAAAGGTTTTTTCTACAACACGGCCTACACGTAAACGCTCAGCTGTAATAATAGCTTTGATACGCTCTACTGCCTTACTGACTTCATCATTTTCAACAGCATAATCATAATTAATCATCATCTTGAGCTCTTCACGCGCTGCATCAACACGTTTGTTGATTACTTCTTGTGAGTCAGTACCACGACCCACTAAACGTTCTCTAAGATTAGTTAGATTAGGTGGTGTCAAAAAGATATAAATACCTTCTGGCATTTTTGACTTAACCTGCAATGCACCTTGAACTTCAATTTCTAAGAATACATCACGCCCACTGTCTAGCGTCTGGTCAATAAAGCTTTTGGGTGTACCATAATAATTATTGACATACTGAGCATACTCAAGCATATCACCATTGTTGATTTTGTTCTTAAATTCTTCTTCACTTATAAAAAAGTAATCGACCCCATCTACTTCACCTGGGCGGGGTTGGCGTGTCGTCGCTGAAATTGAATACTGAAAGTCTACACCTTCTTCTTCAAAAATCGCCTTACGGACTGTTCCCTTACCAACACCAGAGGGACCGGATAATACAATTAATAAACCACGTTGCGTCACAATGCAAACCTCTTTATGAATTCAATAAATTTATCATACCAAGTTACTACTAATTATTCAAACTGAACATGATGTCTCTTTGAAATTAATCAAATCAATGTACGAACAAATGTTCAAGAAAATGTTAAATACAATTTTGGACCTTGCGCTTTTGAACATTTGTTCGTATGATTACATTTGAAAGATCCGTTAGATTGAGAGGTTAAAAAATGCAGAATTTCATCATGCGCCGTCAACCAAATAATCCATTTCAAGTCATACATCAATACTTTACTAAGTTATTTTCTAGACGACCATTCAACCACTATCCCATTCAAAGCCAGTTAACTGCGGAAGAGATTATTACGCGCCTTGAATATGGTATAAATTCTCGTGAAAATATTATAATCCAACTCAATCAAAACAATATAAGTGAGTATGTGATGAACTACCATGGTGTCATATACCAAACACATACCAATCATCTCATCGTCAAATCTTATGATTCACATCACATTTGGCAAATTAATCCGCAAATGATTCGCCATATTACGCTAAATTAAAAATTAGTCTTTATTCTTTTCTTCTTCAATTACTTCTTGTAAAAACATCTTTTCCTGATCATTCAATTGCTTACTGTGAATTAAATCTGGACGTCTTAGATACGTTCTACGAATTGATTCTTTTAAACGCCACTTAGCTATTTCTGCGTGATTACCACTGGTCAATACTGGTGGCACTTCTCGATCACGAAAATTTGCTGGGCGGGTGTATTGTGGGCTTTCTAACAAACCATTTTCAAAAGAATCATCGACTGCACTCACTTGATTACCTAACACATCAGGCAAGAAACGGACCGTCGCATCAATAATGACCATGGCACCTAATTCACCACCAGTTAATACATAATCCCCCAAAGAAATTTCATCGTCTACTAACTCACGAATTCGCTCATCATACCCTTCATAATGTCCTGCAATAAAGGTCAGATGATCATAATGAGATAATTCCTGTGCTACTTGATGATTGAATTTGCGTCCAGCAGGATCCAAAAGAATAACATGTCCTTTATCTCCAGCCTCTTCTTTAATGTGGTCCACAGCATCAAATATTGGCTGAGGCATTAATAGCATACCTGCACCACCACCAAAAGGATAGTCGTCAACATTATTATGCTTATTATTCGTAAAATCTCTGAAATCCGTTACATTAAAAGACAATGCTCCACGATCAATAGCTTTCCCAATGATGGATTGGCGCATTGGTGAAAACATATCAGGAAATAAGCTTAGAACATCTATTCTCATTAGTCCAATAACCCTTCCATTTCATCAATCGTGATAATTTGATTTTCAATATCAACAGCTTTAATCACATCATCAATAACTGGCAAAAGGGCATCTTTTTTATTGTCTCTTGCTACGACCCAGACATCATTGGCACCTGTTACCATAATTTCTTTTACTGTACCAATTTCATCATGCGCCATGTTGATAACTTGGCTACCAATAATTTGATCATAATAATATTGACCTTCCGTCAATGTATCTCTTTGTTCAGCACTAACTAGTAAATCAGACTGCTTATATTTCTCAACTTCGTTAATATTATTAAATGCTTCAAAAGTCAACAAATACATACCTTTATGAACTCTGGTACTTTGAATAACCACAGGAATTTTTTCATCGTTAAATTGAATAAAAAGTGTATTGCCCTTTTGAAAACGCTGTTCAGCAAAATCGGTTATCGCAGCAACCTTTACTTCTCCACGAATACCATGCGTATTCACAATAGTTCCAACTTTATAATATTCCATGATACTCCCTTATATACGTTGCCATAATCAGTCGGTTAATCGTCAAAAGAAAAGGTCATAACAAGACTACTTGTTATGACCTAAAAAATGAATTAAACCAATGCTAACAAATCTGCCTTCTTTGCTGATGAAGGATATGCAATACTTTGTGCATCCAAATATGCTTTGATTTCAGCAACAGTATTCTTTTCTGTTGGCTTCTTAGCTGCAGAAGCTGTCTTTGTTGTAGCAGCTTTCTTACCTGACTTGCTTTCAGCATGCTTTGCAATAATACCAGCATTACTTAACAAGTTACGTACTGTATCTGATGGTTGTGCACCATTAGCTAACCATGACAAAATCTTTTCTTCATCCAACTTGATTTCTGATGGTTGTGTAACAGGGTTGTATGTTCCCACGATTTCGATAAAACGGCCATCACGTGGTGAACGTGAATCAGCAACAACAACACGGTAGAAAGGACGCTTCTTGGCACCCATGCGCTTCAAACGGATCTTTACTGACATAATAAATTCCTCCAAATAATAAACTTTTTAAGTTATGCTAAACTCTAAATTACTTAACTACTACAGTATGCCATTTATCAAAAACAATGTCAAGGTTTTTCACTTGACATTGTTTTTTAAAAAATACCATAACAATAAGTAACTCAATAAATAGATAAAACCACCAAGTAATCCAGCTACTGCAATAGCCCAAATATAATCTATAGGCTGATGATGATGCATATTCAACAAATTAGATAATAAGACAACAATAAAAACAAGCATGGATAAACTAATACCTAAACGTTTCATCATTACTTACGCTTACGCTTCTTTTTGGCCTTTTGTAACTTACGCGCCATTTGCTTCATGGCAAACTTCTGAACCTTTTGTCCAAAATTACCTTGAGGGAGACCACCGCCACCCATGCCATTCATCATACTACTCATATCCATACCAGTAGCACCCATCATCTTTTCCATACCACCAAAGTTACCATTAGTCGCTTGACCCATCATTTTTCGCATTTGGTCAAATTGCTTAATCATGCGATTCACTTCTACAATGGGGCGACCGGAACCAGCAGCCAATCGTCTTCTCCGAGATGGGTTAATCAAATCTGGATCTTCACGTTCTGCTGGTGTCATTGATTGCACAATAGCCTCTAAGTGAATAAATTGTTTCTCATCTACATTGAGATTAGCTAGGGCTGGGTTATTCGCCATCCCTGGAATCATCTTTAAGATATCTTCCATGGGCCCCATATTTTGGACTTGTTTGAGTTGTGCCACGAAATCATTAAAGTCAAACGTATTTTCACGAAGCTTTTCGAGTTGTTTCTCGGCGGCTGCTTCATCAAAATCCTTTTGCGCTTTTTCAATCAGCGTTAACATATCCCCCATACCGAGGATACGGCTAGCCATACGATCTGGATAAAAGACATCTAAATCAGTTGGCTTTTCTCCTTGTCCGACAAACTTAATGGGTTTACCGGTAACGTCACGAATTGAGAGTGCTGCACCACCACGTGTATCACCATCTAATTTCGTCAAAACGACACCTGTTAGATCAAGTGATTCTGAGAATCCCTTAGCCGTTTCAGTCGCATTTTGACCTGTCATAGCATCAACCGTTAACAGAATCTCATCAGGATGTGCAATCTCTGCAATATCCTTTAATTCTTGCATCAAAACTTCATCAATTTGCAAACGACCAGCCGTATCGATAAAGACATAATCATTACGATGTTGCTTGGCCTCCTCTAAACCAGCTCTAACAATATCGCGTGGATCAGTATCCGTCCCCAAGCTAAATACCGGAATATCCAAATCTTTTCCCAGAATTTCCAATTGGTCAATAGCGGCAGGACGATAAATATCCGCCGCAATTAACAAAGGTCGAGCTTTATTTTCCTGCTTCAACTTGTAGGCTAATTTAGCAACTGTTGTTGTCTTACCTGCACCTTGTAGCCCAGCCATCATAATAATCGTTGGAATTTGTGGTGATTTGTTCAAGGGAACAGCTTCATCCCCCATCATCTTGGTTAATTCTTCATTAACAATCTTAACAACTTGTTGTGGTGCATCCAGCCCTTCAAGAATGTCTGCGCCACTGGCTTTACCACGCACATTAGCAACAAAACGCTTAACTGTACCATAATTAACATCAGCTTCCAATAATGCTAAACGGATTTCACGCATAGTTGCATGTAAATCTTCTTCACTGACACGGCCACGGCCTGTCAGATTTTTCATTGCCTTACTTAGGCGTTCGGTTAAATTTTCAAAGGCCATTTTTATCTCCAAATTTATGACATGCTATAGTTAAGACCGATTGCATTTAATCCGTCTCTTCATAATTAATTAACATATTTAATCGTTGTTTTAGTGTGGCATCATCATTATAATGCGCGTCAATCCAATGTTCTAACTGATGTTCCATACCACGTCGTGCCACGTAATCTCGTTGCAAATGCAAAATAGTTTCATAATGCTTTAGTAAATCCACGCCACGATGAATATTGTCTGAAACTGCTTGGCGACTCACTTGCTCATTTTCAGCAATTTCAACAATGGAAAGATCGTCTGCAAAGTAAGCAACCAAATACCGACGTTGCTTTAACGTCAGTAGGCCACCATAAAAATCTAACAGCGCATTGACATCATTTTTCTTTGTAATATCCATAATTATGATTCGACCAAATCCTTGAAGAGACCATATACAAATTCTTCTGGTTTAAATACTCTCAAATCAGTTGCTTTTTCACCAAAGCCAATCCATTTAACAGGTAAATGCATTTCACTACGAATAGCAAATACAATACCACCCTTGGCTGTACCGTCCATTTTCGTTAATACAATGCCCGTGACATCAGTTGAATCCTTGAATAATTTTGCCTGTTGAATAGCATTTTGTCCAGTCGTTGCGTCCAGTACCAGTAAAACTTCATGCGGTGCATCAGGGATTTCACGCTGAACAACGCGCTTCATCTTCTCTAATTCTTGCATTAAGTTAAAATTATTCTGTAAACGACCGGCTGTATCAATAAAGAGGACATCGTACGCTTCATCCCGTGCTCTTTTCACGGCTTCAAAAACCACACTCGCCGGATCAGATTTATCCTTACCAGCGACAACTGGTACTTGCGCAATGGCTCCCCACTCCTGCAACTGCTTTGTTGCGCCAGCTCTAAATGTATCCGCTGCAGCTAACAAAACCCGCTTGCCAGCCTTTTGATACTGACTTGCTAATTTACCGATCGTTGTTGTTTTACCAACACCATTAACGCCAACAAACATAATGATTGTTGGCTGACCAGTAGGGGCAAAATGCATTTGGTTATCTTCGCCACTACCTTCTTCTTCGTAGATATCAACTAATTTCTTAATGATAACATCACTAACATCTTCTTTACGCTTAGCATTCTTAAGCTTCACTTCTTCACGAAGCTCATCACTAATTCGAATCACCATATCAAAACCAACATCAGAACCAATTAACGTTTCTTCTAAATCGTCAAAAAAATCTTCATCAACTGTTCTAAAATTGGCCAAAAAACGATTAAACCGTTCCGCAAATCCACCACGGCTCTTCGTTAATCCTTTATTATAAAGAGCTTGCTCATCGGTTGATGTGTGCGCTTCATCATCAGAAGTTGTGCTAACAATATCTGCCTTGTCAGCAACTTCTGACACATCAGCGTCATCGGTATCAATCGTTGGCGCAGTAGTAGCAATAGTTTCATCAGCCACTACTGTTTCGTTTGTTATATTTTCATCTGATGTTGCGGTGTCATCTGATACTACAGTGTCATCGACTGTCTCTTCCTCAGACGTTGTGCTAACGATATCTGTCCCATCAGTAACTTCTGATACATCAGTGTCATCGGTTATTGGTGCTTGCTCCTGAACATTCTGCTGCTTATCAGCCTGTTCTAAATTATCTTGTGTTGCTTCATTTTTTTCGTCCGTTTTCTTTTTACGAAAAATATCAAATAATCCCATTGTTCACTCCTTTAACTGGCATCAATGTGATCTAAATCAATAGCTACCATCTTGGAAACTCCCGCCTCTTGCATTGTCACACCATACAAAAGATTAGCCTGCATCATTGTCCCTTTACGGTGTGTAATGACAATAAATTGGGTATGTCCACCAAAATCATGCAAATAACGTGAAAAACGTGCAACATTTGCTTCATCCAAAGCTGCCTCCGCCTCATCCAAAACGACAAAGGGAACAGGACGAACATGCAGAATAGCAAATAACAAAGTGATAGCAGTGAGTGCTTTTTCACCACCGGACAACAAGCTCATCTGCTGGAATTTTTTCCCTGGTGGCTGTGCAATAATATCAATTCCTGTTGTCAATAAATGTTTAGCATCTGTTAACTGAATTTCTGCACGACCACCACCAAACATTTGCGAAAATATTTTAGAAAAATGATGGGAAACAGCATCAAAGGTTGTTTTGAAACGCGTTTGTACCTCATCGTCCATTTCTTCAATGGTTTGCATTAAATTATCTTTGGCAGTATTCAAGTCATCACGCTGTTGTGTTAAGAAATCATAACGTTGCTTAACCTGCTCATACTCTTCAATCGCACCAATATTAACATGACCTAGTTCATTAATGCTCTTTTTCAAAAGCGTCAGCTGTTCTTCAATATCTGAAATAGTCTGTGTGACCCGCTCAATTGGTACTTGGGTGTATTTAACATTATACTCGGCCATTAGTTGTTGCTCAAAATGCTCTATTTTAGTCTGTAAACTCGCTTGTCGCGTCAAGATAGCGCCTTGTTCTTCTGTTGCTAATCTGACGTTGCCTCGTGCAATCATTAACTGCTGTTCAATCTTTTGTATCGTTACTGCTAACGTCGCTGTTGTCGCTTGCAATCTTTTTTGCTTACCTTGCAGTGTCTGTAATTCATGACTAATCGTTGAAACCTTATCCTCAGTTAAGGTTTCAGTTAAAATACGCATATTATTTTGCAATGTATCAATATGTACTTGCAAACGCTCTTTTTCTGCTTGTTGCTGCACTTGTTGTTGCACTAACTGCGCAGTTTGCTCTGAAAGATTTTGTGATTGGGCTTGATACTTTGTCCATTCAGAACGAGCCGTCACACGCTTTTCTTGTGTTGAATGATAATTTTCAGATAATTGCGTAGATTGCTGTGTTAATTCATTATAAGCTAATTCTGTCTCAGCCTGTTTCTTAGATAACTGTTGCAGTTCACTCTGAGACGTATCATATTCTTGCTGTCTTTCAGCCAACAGTTGTATCAAATCAGATTGTTCATATTCTAATGCCTTAAGTTGTCGTTCATGTTCAGTAACGATACTCTGATATTTTTCCAGTTCATAATCAGTTTGATTTGATTGTGATTTTGCTGCTTGTAATGCTTGCTGTGCAGTATCTAAATCTTGTGTTGTTACTGTGATTAAATCACGCTGATTTTGTAATTTTTTTTCTTGAGTATCTGCTGTATGTTTTAATTCAGTTAGCTTATTCTCTAATTCTGAGAGAGCTTGTTGCCGGCTCAACAATGTATGGCTTTGTTTATGTTGCATACCACCCGTCAAAGAACCGCCGGCATTAACAATTTGCCCATCCAAGCTAACTACTCGAAAATGATATTGAGCTGCTTTGGCAATCTGTGTCGCTGATTCAAGGTCTTTTGCAATGACCGTTGTCCCCAAAATATTATATTTAATTGCCGTCATATCTTTTGGCATCTTGACAAGATCTGCAGCAAGACCAACAAATCCCTCCAGATGTTCTACCATACTAGTATCAATGTGACGTGATTTAATAGCTTCTATTGGTAGCAATGTTACACGGCCAGCCTTATGTTGCGATAAATACTTAATAGCATGTTTAGCTGTTGTAATATAATCAACCACCACGTGCTGTAAAGTACCACCTAAAGTGATTTCAATTGCATAGGCATAGTCAGCTGGAACCGTTATCAAGTCTGCAATGACACCTTTAATGCCCTTGAATTGTTGCCGAACATTATCCTGCATTAGCGTTCGAACACCTTGATAAAAGCCAGCGTATTCATCCAATGCTGTTCTAGCTTGAAGATCTGTCTTAACCCGACTGACTGTTTTTAATGTCTGATACCAAACCTGCTCTTGCTCATGATAATCTTTTTGCTGTTGCTTTAATAATTGATCATGCTTCGTAACAGTTGTTGTTAATTGTTGCATATCAATCAGCTCACCATGTTCAGCTTGATAAGTCTTTAATGCTTGCTGATGTTCAACTAAATCATGTTGTACTTGCTCATATTTAACGACTAACGTTTTTTGGCGTTGCTCTAGACGTTTTATTTCTTTTTGCGTCGTTTGGCTGTTATTATGTGCCCCAGCAATCGCTTGCATAATTTCAATATAAGCTGCCCGATTACTGTTAATTTTGGCTTGCAAAGTTTCTTGCTGGTTTTCACTAGCTTGTTGATCTAATTGAGAGACTGTTTGTGACAATTCTTGATACTTTTGATCTGCAGTTAATTTGCGCTGCTCTAATGTTTCCAAATATATGGCATTGGCATCTAGTGTTTCAGTTAGCTTTTCTAAACGAGATTGCGTATCATGCAGTTCACTCGTTAAATTTTGATATTGCTGTTGTTTTAAATTTTGTGCGCCAATGAGTTGTTCTTTTTTTTGTATTAAAGTCACAACCTGCTGTTGCGCCTGTTCTTGTTGTTGACTCAAATCAGCTTGCTCTTGACGCTGATCTGCTAATCTGGTTTCTAAATCGTCTGCTGCTTGCTTTGCTGACTTAACTTGTGTCTGCTGATCTGCCAAAGCTCGTTCAGTTGTCACCTGCTTATCATTTAACTGTTGAATTAATAACGCTAAACGAGATTGATCTAATAATTCATAACGTTCTTTTTGAGATAAATAATCTGTTGCTTGTGCACTTTGCTGCGCCAACCCGTCTAAGCGTTGTTCAATTTCATAGATAATATCACCCACACGAGACAAATTATCATTCGTTTGTTCTAGTTCGCGTTGTGCTTTATCTTTATTTTGCTTATATTTATGAACACCTGCCACTTCTTCTATAATGGCACGACGTTCCTCAGGCTTAGCATTAAAAATACTCTCTACACGTCCTTGGCTGATAATGGAAAAACTTTCCTTACCTAAACCAGTGTCTGTAAAGAGATCTTGAACATCACGTAAACGGCTATCAACCCCATTAATCTGATAAACGCTTTCCCCTGAGCGATATAATTTCCGTGTAATTGTCACTTCGCTAAATAACGTATTCAAATACTGGTCATCGTTATCAAAAGTCATGGATACTTCAGCACGATTCAATCCATGCCGAATATGTGTACCACCAAAAATAACATCACTCATTTTCGTACCGCGTAAATCCTTGGCACGTTGTTCGCCCATTACCCATCTTATCGCTTCAATGATATTGGACTTACCAGAACCATTAGGGCCAACAATGCCTGTCATACCAGGCATAAATTCAATTGTTGTTTTATCAGCAAACGACTTGAAGCCACTAATTTCTAGCGTTTTAAGTTTCATTCGGTTGTATCATCTTCCAAAGAATTTAAAGCTTTTCTAGCCGCAGCTTTCTCGGCATCTTTAATTGACTTACCTGTGCCACGTGCTAATTCACGGTCATCAAGTGATACACTTGCCTCAAAACAAGTTGAGTTGTCCGCCAAAATCGTTTCACTAATTGTATTATAGTCAATATCTACAGGACCATTAGCCTGTAATTTTTCTTGCAATCGGCTTTTAAAATCAATAAAGTGATCAAAAAAGTCCGTATCAACTGCTGCAAATAAAGTCGCATCCAAAAAACGCTTTACAGTATCAGCACCTTGATCTAGATAAAGTGCCCCAATAAAAGCTTCCCAAATATCTTCCAATAAGGAATCTCGGTCTCGCGCACCATTCATCTCTTCACCTTTACCAAGTCGTATCGCTTCATTTAAGCGGACTTGACGGGCAAAGTGAGCAAATGAACGCGTCTGCACCATTGCAATACGCATTTCAGTCAATTGGCCTTCATGCCATTTTGGATAACGTCTGAATAAGTATTCAGCGACGGTTTCCTGCATGACTGCATCGCCAAGAAATTCTAATCTTTGATAATCTCGACCTGTTTCATCTGGATGTTCATTCAAGTAGTTACGCTGTGTTAATGCCTCTAATAACAACGTTTCATTATCAAATGAAATGGCAAAAGTTTGATTTAAATATTGTTTAAAACTGTCTACTGACACATTAAACTCCCGTATTTTTAATTTTGTACTTTGTTAATTATACCAAATTTATATGAATAATTTGCTAAATAAAAAACAGCCGAAGCTGATTTTTGTCTTGATTATTCTTGATGTGCCGCAATATACTCGACAGTTTGTTGTAATGTAATTAAATTTTCGGCATCTTCATCCGGAATTTCAACATTAAACATATCCTCTAGCTCTAAAATTAATTCAACAAAGTCGATGGAATCAGCATCAACATCCGTTAAAAAATTCAAGTTGGGCGTGATACTTTCGCGTTTTAGATTAAAACGTTTTGAAATTTCGTCAGCCATCATATTATAAATTTCGTCTTTATTCATTGCCATGATTCATCTCCCAAAATCATATTATTAATTATTTACTTTCTGACTCATTTTGAAGATCAGCTTTCACTGATTGTAAATCGTCATGATGCTTTGACACATAATCTTGAATGTCAGGAATCAGGTTGTGCTCAATCATAATTCGAATTTGTCCCATAGTATTGGCGACAGCACTAGCTTTTGCAGAACCATGTGTCTTCACGACAGGCGCCTTAACACCTAAAATAATTGCTCCGCCGGCTTCATTGTAGTCCAATTTTTTCTGGATTTCTTTAAAGGCTGGTTTCAACAATGCACCGCCTATTTTGCCTTTTAAGCCAGAATTCAAAATAGCTTTTTTCATTTGCTTTAATAACATTAAAGCGGTACCTTCTGTCGCTTTTAGCGCAGCATTTCCAGAAAAGCCATCCGCAACAACGACATCAGCGGTACCTTCTAATAATTCTCTTGACTCAATATTACCTAAGAAATTAAAAGCAGCAGTTGATTTCATTAATTGATGCGCAACTTTATGCGTCTCATCCCCCTTGTCTTCTTCTGCGCCATTATTTAATAAGCGAACACGCGGATTATCAAATCCTAGAACATGTGTCGCGTAAAAGCTACCTAAAATACCATATTGGTAAAGATGAACGGGCTTATTTTCAGCATTGGCACCCAAATCCATAAAGACAAACTGATCATTAGGTCCATCAAAACTAGGCAATGCCGTTGCTAGTGCTGGTCGATCCACGCCCTTAATACGCCCAACAATAAAAATAGCGCTTGATAGCAACGCACCCGTATTACCTGCGCTAAATAATGCATCTGCTTCACCTGATTTAACAGCATTAGCAGCACGCACTAGTGATGAATCTTTTTTACGTCGCATTGCTTTAACGGGTTCATCACCCATTTCAATAACTTCAGTTGTCGCAACTAAAGTCATACGCTCCCAGTTTTTAACTAAGGGTTTTACTTTTGATTCAGTACCAAAAAGGTAAAATTCAATATCTTCGTAACGATCACGCGCTAACTCAATTCCCTTGACAATTTCTTGTGGGGCAAAGTCGCCACCCATTGCATCAACTGCTATTTTCATTATAAGTCCTCAATTAATTTATATTCACCAATCCACCTAGTCAAAGTAACGATAGTTTGCCATTGTACGCGACAAATAATCAACTAGTGCCTGGTTATCCATTTGCGCATCCCATTTTGGTGTATCAACCGTTGCAATGGCTTCTTGTTGCGCAATCTCCATCATGGTCAAATCTTTAATTGGATCACCAACCATGAATTCTGGCACACCCGATTGCTTAACACCCAAAATATCACCAGGTCCACGCAATTCAAGATCTTTTTGTGCTAGAACAAACCCATCAGTTGTGGCCACCATTGCATCTAAACGTTGCTGACCATAATCCGTTTTTGGATCGGCAACCAATATTGTATAAGATTGTCGCTTACCTCGACCAACACGACCTCTTAATTGGTGTAGTTGCGCCAAACCAAATCGATCTGCATCTAATATTACCATAACTGTTGCATTCGGCACATCTACACCGACTTCAATAACCGTCGTCGCGACTAAAATCTGCAATGTGTTTTTTTGAAAATTAGCCATCATTTCAGCTTTTTCATCGTTACTTAAGCGTCCATGTAATAAACCAATTTTAAATTGTGGTAATGACAACTGCAATGACTCATACATAGCTTGCGCATTTTGAACATCTAGCGCCTCTGATTCTTCAATAAGTGGGGTCACGATATAGGCTTGTGCACCCGAGGCAACTTGTTCTTTCACAAATGCAATAGCTTGATCTAGTTGATTGTGCGATAAGCGTTTGGTCTCGATTGGTTTACGCCCATTCGGTAACTGATCGATAATTGACACATCCATTTCACCATACGCTGTAATCGATAGCGTCCGTGGAATCGGCGTTGCCGTCATAGCTAAAATGTCCGGATTCATACCATTTTCACGTAGTTTGGCACGTTGGGATACCCCAAAGCGGTGCTGTTCATCAATCACTGCCAATGATAGATGATGAAACAAGACATCGGGCTGTAACAAAGCATGCGTACCAACCAATATATCAATATCACCATTCACAAGATCTTCAAGCAAATGTCGCCGGGCAGCGACTCTCATGCCACTAGTAAGTAATTCAACGCGAACCGAAAGGCCAACTTGTTCAAATAGATTGGCCAAGTTAATCGCATGTTGCCGCGCTAATATTTCAGTTGGCGCCATCATGGCCGCTTGTCTTCCAGCGGTGACAACTGCATACATGGCTAATGCTGCGACGATTGTTTTACCTGATCCCACGTCACCTTGAAGTAATCGATTCATATGTATCGGTCGCTTCTGATCTTGCAAAATTTCTCGACTAACCTTTTGCTGTGCTGCTGTCAATGTGAAGGGTAATTTCTGGGTAAATGCTTTGAGTGCTACAACATCGTAATCAATACTTTCACCAGAAAATTGTTGATCTGCTATCTTTAAAAGTTGTAAACGCATTTGAAAAAGGTAAAACTCTTCAAACGCTGCACTGCGACGGGCTGCTTTTGCCCAATCTGCATCCTTTGGAAAATGCATCTCTTCAATTTGCTTTTGACGTGTTAATAAATGGTATTTTTTTCGGATTGGTTGCGGTACTAATGACGGGATATGCTCTCTCACGTCCGCCCAAGCTACTTCAATCAAATGTCGAATTGTTTTAGCATTAATCTGTTTAGAAGCTGGATAAATTGGCGCCAATTCATCCGTACTAGCAGAAATCATTTTAATACCATTTAATGTCTGCCGATTACGATCGTAAGTACCATAAACCGCTACTTCCTGACCAATATCGATTTGTTTTGCTAACCAAGGCTGATTAAAAAAACTCACACCAATATTGTCATGTTCAACCAATAAACGGAAGAGTAAACGTGTTTTTTTGTACCCATAGCGACTTAAAACCGGCGGCGCACTAACAACACCCTTAAAGGTTGCCTTTTCACCATCCAGCGTTTCACTAGGTAAACGCGCTCCCAAATCATCATATCGATAGGGATAATAGCTGACCAAATCTTCAATTGTAAAAATATTTAGGGCATTAAAGGCAGCTTCCCGTTTGGGTCCAACACCATCTAATGCCGTTATACTATCACTTAACTGAACCATATATCATCATTATAACAAATATACTTTTGTATAAACAAAACAGCATTGATGTCACCATCAATACTGTTTTATTAGCAATTAATCAGCTGTTGTGTAGACAGCCAATACGTCTTCATTGTCTTCTAATTCGTCGACCAACTTATCAAGTTTCTCTTGATCATCATCTGACAAATCCGTCATCGGATTTTGTGCAATCATTGTCACTTCTGATTCTTCAAAACTATAACCAGCTTCGGTCAAAGCAGATTCTATCGATTGGAAATCTCCAGGTTCTGTATAAATTTCAAATGCTTCATCTGAAGTTTGGACATCTTCTGCACCTGCTTCTAATGCCGCCTCTAAAATAGTATCTTCATCTAGCTCTGGGAACGCTGTACGATCAATTGCTAAGTAACCCTTACGGTCAAACTGAAAGGCAACTGAACCAGAGGTACCTAAAGAACCACCATAATGCTTGAATGAATTACGAACTGTAGAAACTGTACGATTAATATTATCAGTAGATGCTTCTACCAAAACCGCGACTCCAGCTGGTCCATAACCTTCATATGTCACTTCTTCAAACTTTGCGCCACCAGCACCAGATGCTTTATCTAAAGCACGCTGAATGTTGTCTTTAGGCATGTTAGCTGCTTTAGCCTTATCAACAACTAAACGA
This sequence comes from Leuconostoc fallax, assembly GCF_004354645.1. NCBI lineage: Bacteria > Bacillati > Bacillota > Bacilli > Lactobacillales > Lactobacillaceae > Leuconostoc > Leuconostoc fallax. The sequence continues at coordinate 22,052 of NZ_PUFI01000016.1, forward strand.
AGTGAAGCGTTCATTTCTGGATCTGCACCGCCAGCCTTTGCAGCAACATACAAATCGTGCGCTAGCTTTTGGAAAATCTTTCCACGCTTAGCATCTTGGGCATTCTTACGGCCCTGGATGTTATGCCATTTACTGTGTCCTGACATTGTGTCATCTCCTTAAATTTAAACAATATTCAATCCATTTTATCAAAAAAAACACGTCATTGCACGTGTTTTTTTAGAAATGAAAGGACTATTTTTTTAAATTATTGACCAATTGCTTCAAAATATTTTCATCACTATACGACAAGACGTTTCGTGCATATACGCGTAAACCAAAATACCCTAGTACGATAATAGCCACAAAAGTCAACAATAAACTCATCATTGCACCCAACCAATCTACTTGGGACAGCGCCAAACGTGTTGGCATTGTGCTTTGGGCAACAAATGGTACAAAACTCGATATCTGGATAAACAAATTATTTGGCATTGCTGTCAAAAAGAATGACACAAGATAACCAAACATTGCTAAATACGTCATCGGTTGAATCGCTTGTTGCACTTGAGATTGATCGTTAATTAAAGCTGCAATAATTGCTGTTAAAATCAAATAAAGCAAAACTGCACTTAAAATAAATACAACTGCGTAGCTCACAAATGGTACCGTAACGCCATCTAATGTTTTTTGTAGCATCTTGACAATATCATTATCGCTCAGCACCTGAATCGCAGCTGTACCACTCACAACATAAATGACCACTTGCGTTAATACAAGTGCAAATATACCCAGTATTTTACCAAAATACTGTGCCGCTGGACTTGTAGCAGCTAACAATATTTCCATAATACGCGAACTCTTTTCGTTAGCAATTTCTTGTGCCATCATCGACACATACATCATTACTAATGTCATTGTTACAATGCCAATACCAACGGACAAGCCATAGTTAGCACCTTCATTGTTACCCGATGTCTTACCTGGTTGATATACCTGCGTTTTGATTTCAACTGGACGTAAAAGATCAGCAGTTTGAGCAGCATTCAACCCTAAATTGCGTGCTTTTAATTGAACTTGCTGATTTTTCAAAATCGCACTCAATACTTGAGTATCAATTTGCTCACTCTTAGGTTGCGTCAATAATTGATAGCCTGAATGAGTGATTAATAACGCACCATCAATTTTTTGTGATTTTAATGCTTTTTTAGCATCATCTTCATTCTTAATATCACTAATATTCACTTTAAGTGTTTGCTTATCAGCTTTTAAAATACGCGAAATATCTGGACTATCAACAACAGCAAGATTGGGTGTTGTATTACTTTGCATACTCACAACAGCATAGGCAATACCAATAAATACAGCAGCCATAAGTAATGGTGACAAAACCATTAACCAAAAGCCTCTGGTCTTAATATGGGAACGATAAGTCTGTTTAGCAACTAAAATAATTGGTTTAAACATCAGCAGCCACCTCCATACGGAAAATATCATCAAGTGTCGGTGGTTGCTGTGAAAAGGCCGGAATATAACCATTGGCTGTGGCTTTTTCAAAAATCACTTTACCCACATTTTCATCAGCAAGTTCAACCAATAAGCCGTTTTCTTGCGCTGTTACTTGAGTAACACCCGGAATTGATCGCAATTGTGACATTGTCAACGGTGATTCAATGTATAGTTTTGTTCGACCGTATCGTTCCCGGATTTCTTTAAGTCCGCCTTGCAATACCGTCTTGCCTTTTTTCAACATCGTTAGATCATCTGAAATATGCGACACATTGTTCATGTCATGACTAGAAAATATAATCATAGCGCCTTGATCACGTAAACGTTGAATTTCAGACATCATGATACTCATATTCACTGGATCCAAACCAGAAAAAGGTTCATCTAAAATAACAAATTCCGGCTGAAAAATAACACTGGCAATTAATTGCACTTTTTGTGCATTACCTTTGGATAACTTTTGTACCTTGTCCGTCACTTTACCAACAACATCAAGACGTTTCATCCATTCCATGAGTGCTTGACGAGCATCTGAACGTCGCATGCCATGTAATTCAGCGAAATATAAAATTTGTTCTTCAACGGTAATTTTTTGATATAGACCACGTTCTTCAGGTAAAAAGCCAATGCGTTGCTTAGCTTTCAAGTCAATCGGTTGATTATTCCATAAAATACTGCCAGATGTAGGTTGAATAAAATCCAAAATCATCCGAAAAGTTGTTGTTTTTCCGGCACCATTTTGACCAATTAACCCCATCACACGCCCTGGCTCTAGTACCATATTTAAATGATCAACAGCTATATCGTTACCAAATTTTTTAGTAACTGCTTTGATTTCTAACATGATTCCCCCAAATAAAATTAATAAGTATTTCCGCCGCCTAGTTCAAGATATACCATTGCCGCACTCGCAATTAAAGCAGCCAATATATCATCCAAATAAACATTAATGCTGTCTGTCTTATCGTTAATCTCACCAATCAACCCTGGCTTCAAATCATCTAATAAACCGTAATGAACCGTTGCAGCAGCTGAGAATTGTTGCGTGATACCAATTGCCAAAATCTCATCAACATTGTGTCCATTAGCATCACGTCGTAGACGCGCCTTAAGTGGTTGTGTATCAGGCATAATTGCTGCCTGTTCATCTAAATATAATGCCGTTAGAATAATATCTGCTACTTCATCTTTATGTAATACATGTGCCACAGCTTGTTCTAACTGTGTGTCATTAATAGCATCATGGTACTTATTTGTTAAAAATTCTTTTGTACCAAATGCAATATCTTCCATGCGAACGTCATGTTCTGCTAACTTTTGAATAGCAGATGCTTGTAAATCTTGGCCCATAAATTTTCTCCTTTTGCTTATTGATATATTATAACGGAAATCAAGCTACTCTTGTACTATTCATTCAATCCCTAGTCGGGTACTTGGATTAATCAGTGCCTCATGACAATATGGTGTTAAGTAGCGCCGAAGTTCAAAATGCAGATGAACACCAAAAGCATTCCCTGTTTCACCCATTGTACCAATAACCTCGCCCTGACTCACACGTTGGCCAATGACCACCTTTTTGTGTGCTAAATGGGCATAAAAAGCGTAATTCCCATCGTCTTGTTGAATCATCACCATGTTACCACCACCACCATTGGGGCCAACCCACGACCAGCCTAAATCAGAAACCACACGTCCCCCTAATGCAGCATAAATATTTAAATCATTCGTCTGGCTAATGATATCAACGCCCATATGAAAACCATCAAAACTTCTAGGTCCAAAACCAGAAGTAATGTAAGGCTGACTAACAGGTGTACGGTAGCATTTATTGCGAACCGACTTACGTTGCTCACCAACATATAATTGCTGTCCGACAAAAATCAAATGAGGATTTTGTAAATGATTTTGTCGCATAATGGTTGCCATATCCACATGATATTTTTCAGCTATTTGGCTTAAGGTATCCCCCATTTTAACGTTATATATTCGCTCGGATGGTATGTTAATTTTTTGACCAGGTATAATTAGATGTCGATTCATCAATTGGTTATAATCTGACAATGCTTCAACCGATATATCGTAGCGCTGTCCAATCGCACTTAGTGTATCGTTAGGCTGTACCATAACTGTCGTGTCGGCAGCAATCGTTTTTGTACTTAGCATTATGCCAATACATGCCAGACTAAAAGTAGTAACCATACGTTTATTAAACATTTGTTTCCCCCATTTCGTACTGCATTATACGAAGTGCACTGCAAAAAATGATTAATTTGTGTATAATAAAGTGGTTCATGATTGGCCGTCGTGGCGGAACTGGCAGACGCGCACCGTTCAGGTCGGTGTGGTAGCAATACCGTGCAGGTTCGATTCCTGTCGACGGCATCATAAAAGCCCTCAGTGATTTGATTTAACACTGAGGGCTTTTTATTACTAACAAAATATTATTTGATAACTGTCTTGACGATTAATGTGATTAATATTGGAATCATGCTGATACCGTTATTTAACATATGAACTGCAATATTATCTTGTAATCTGCCAGTTCTTTTATAAATATAAGCCAATATCATCCCCATCGACATATACATTAAATAATCAATAAATGTTGCGAGGCTAGTCGGTATGAAAACATGCGGTAATGCAAATAAAAATCCAGACAGAATAATATTTGACCACCACCATTGATGACGGAAGAAGTAATTTAAAATGAGACCACGAAAAATAATTTCTTCCACAACAGGTGCTAAAAACACACCATAGATAACCATTGTTACCATCGGTATACTGAGCGTCGACATTAACATCTCAATGGCGTGTTGATTGTCAGTTGTTTTAACACCGGTTAAATGCATATTTAACATCCTAAACACCATAACAATCGCCATCATCAGTAGCCACATAAAGAATAGCCACCAGACTTTACGCCAATTGCGCAAATTAAAGTTAGAGAAAATAGGTGTTACAGCTGCATTCTTCAGTAAATGATAAGCCCAGTAACCCGCTAAGGCATAAGTGGCGCAAAATAATATGGCTAAAATAACTTGAATCCACCAACTGAGTTTAGCACCTGGTAATATCATCACTGATAAAAATATTTGTGGTACATTCATCGCAATCAGCACTGCAATAAAAATACTCACCCTTTTAATCCAAGAACTCGGTCTTGGCTCATTTGTTAAGTTTAAAATCGTCCTGATCCTCCAACAGTTTTCTTTTATGTCCTAACCAATAAAGCCAAGCATATCCAACATTGAAAATGACCAATAGTACAATTGTCAATGTTATGCTCAACCACAGCGGCCAATGCCCCACATAGCTTGCAATAAAGAGCAACACAAATAATACTAGTATAACAATACTCAAGATGACACGTAAAATTAAATTTTTCATGTGTCAGGCTACCCAATAAATCGTTCAATAAAGTCTGCAACCGCTGCTTCATTATTCGTTTTTTGAAGCACAATGTTAGCAGCCTCTTTAATTTCTGGACGAGCATTACCCACGGCAACACCTGTACCAGCTGCCGTAATCATCGCCAAATCATTTAGATTATCACCCAGAGCTGCAACTTCATCACGATGAACATTCAAAATATGGGCCAGAGATAACCCTGCCTGTCCCTTATCCGTTCCCTTAAGATTGAACTCAACATAACGACCTGAACTAAAAGTCACCACCACTTCATCGGATAATTCAGCCATCACTTTATGTGCAATTGCCTCTCGAACTGCTTCTTCTGGATGTTCAAAAATCACCTTAGCAATGGGCTGTTCTTTTTGAAGAAAAACTAAATCAGTGCCATGAATTTCTGTATAAGGGACTTGTCGTTCTAACATATAAGCCTTATCAGATGCTGAAATATTATGAATGAACAGCTGATCTAAAGTATAAATATGTGTGTCAATATCAGATTGCATTTGACCTAAATCAAAAACTTTTTTGGCTAACTGCCAAGGTAAGGTCTGTTGATCTAAAATATCCACTGTCTCATCAGGATGTAACGCAACAATAGCACCGCCATTATAAGAAATGACATACTGTGGATTGTTTTTATCCAATCCCAGCGTTTTGAGTAACGGCAAAATAGACTTGTACGAACGCCCTGTGTTGGGCACAAAGTAGCCACCTTCAGCGACAAAATGTTGAATCGCCGTGACATTATTTTGATGAACAGTGCCATCATCATTCAGTAAAGTTTCATCTAAATCGGATAAAATAAGTTTAATCATTTCTTAAATTGCTCCTTTTTTGGTCAAATCATAATTTATTATACTATGATAGATTATAGTTTATGGAGGTTTTTTATGTTATCAGAATTTAAAGCATTTATTATGCGCGGCAATGTTCTTGACTTAGCAGTTGGTGTTATCATTGGTGGAGCTTTCACAAAAATTGTTACATCTGTGGTAAATAACTTGCTTAGCCCATTAATCGGCTTATTTACACGCGGTATTAATTTTAAAGATTTGGTTTGGCGACCATTCGGTGATTTAACTTTCAAATATGGTGCCGTCCTCACAGATATCATTCAATTCGTGGTTACTGGCTTTGTTGTCTTTCTTATGATTAAAGGCATTAATCGTATTTTTCAACAAAATAAGGCAGATGAAGCTAAAGCTAATCCTGAATTAGAAGTATTAAATGATATTCGTGACTTACTTGAAAAGCAGAATCGTGCATCTTAAATTTAAAGTAATACCATTTAACAAGATGGTATTTTTTATTTGTTCGCAATTTGCAATGAACTAGTAAAATGATATCTCTTGTTGTTTGCTTCATTTTTTTGTACACTGGATAAGCTAATAAATTAAAGGAGGCCGTCATGGTGATTATTACAGCAGGCATGATTGGCGTTGGAAAAACAACATTAACAGGACTCATTGCAGATCATATGGGTACCAAAGCATTTTACGAACCTGTAGGGGATAATCCGGTATTACCGCTTTACTATTCAGACCCTAAACAATACGGCTTCCTACTACAAATCTATTTTCTGAACCGGCGCTTTGATATGATTAAGCAAGCGCTAGCAGATGATAACAACGTTTTAGATCGTTCAATTTACGAAGATGCACTCTTTACTGAAGAAAATCATAAAGATGGTAATATTACGGATGCCGAAATGCATGTTTATCGTCAACTTCTTGATAATATGATGTCAGAACTTCAGCAACTACCCAAGAAAGCACCTGATCTAATGGTCTACGCTGAAACTGATTTTGAAACTATCCTTTATCGGATTAAAAAGCGTGGCCGTGATTATGAACAATTCGATGATAACGATGACCTTCGTAAATACTATTATAAAATGTGGGCGGCTTACCAAAATTGGTTCGACAGTTACGATGCTTCGCCAAAAATTAAAATTGATCTTCAAACTTATGATTTAGAAGATCCAATCAACCAAAAAATCATTTTAAAACAAATTGATCAAGCGTTAGAAAACATTCGTTAATTAAAAGACGATACCTAATAGGTATCGTCTTTTTAGCGCTCAAATTGACGTGTTAGCGTTGTTAGCAATTGATGTTGTCGATTATAGAACTGCACGGTAAAGGTCGATGCGGTAATATCCAAAATAGCATAAGTACCACCTAAATTAGCATACTCACCTTTGGGCAATGTCGTCGATCCAGGATTAATAAATAACTTTTGATGATACATTTCTGCACCTAATTTGTGCGTATGACCAAATAACACAATTTGTGCTTGAGCTTCATCGGCAGCTTCATCCATCAACGCTAAATTAGCCCAACCAGTTAACACTGTCGCACGATATAAATGCCCGTGTGTTTGAAAAATCGTCACATCATCAATTGTCGTACTCCGCCCATCAGCGAAATCAGGATCATCATCCATATTACCAATAACTGTTGATACCCCATCAAATACCGAATCATCTGCCGATAATTCTGAGTCACCATTATAAAAAATAGCTGTAACGTCTGCTTGCCACTTTTTTATAATATCAACTAGAATGTCACGATCACCATGAATATCTGAAATAATTAAAATTTTCACAATATTGCCTCCTGTTCAACTACTTTTTATAACCACTCCGGTAATGCTTCTGCTAATTTTTGTAAAGCCAAACCTCGATGTGATACTTCATTTTTTTCTGCAGCTGTTAATTCTGCGAATGTTTTATTAAACTGCGGTACATAAAATATAGGGTCATATCCAAAACCATTATCGCCATGCTTCTCAGTTGTTATTCGTCCTTCAATATCGCCTCTCACCACAAGATTAGAACGGTGCGGACCAATTAAAACAATCACACTAGAAAAACGTGCTTGACGCTGTTCAGTTGGTACATCAGCCAATTGTGTTAAGACTTTTTGAATGTTAGCTTCATCATCATGGTCACCGGCATAACGCGCTGAATAAACACCTGGTGCACCATTTAAGGCTTCAATACTCAAACCTGAATCATCTGCCAAAATAAAATCATTTGGTGCGATTTTTTGGATAGTTTTGACCTTTTTCGTTGCATTTTCTTCAAAAGTTGTGCCGTCTTCAATAATCTCAGGTACGTCCTGTAATTGATTTAAGGTTACCAGTGTTAAATCAATATGATGCGCTGACAGAATAGATGCCAACTCTGTTACTTTATGAGCGTTGTTACTTGCAATAATTAAGCGTGGCATTATGCTTCCTCCAAATGATTTTGTGTAATCTTTAAATGACGAACATCTAATGGAGCTTGATTATCAAGCCATTGTGATGCAATCCTATCAAACTGTTGCACATCACCAGTTGTATAGTAAGTATGATGTGGTCTTGTACGCTTTTGTGCGCTTAAATCATGTGCTTTCAAATAATCATCCACTGTATCAACAGTCACTGCACCCGCATCAATTAAAGTCACATCTAATTCACCAAAAGCTTCGACAATAAAAGGTCGCAATAAAGGAAAATGTGTGCACCCTAATATTAGCGTATCAATATTTGCCTGTTTTAATGATTGCAGATGTGCCTTTACTTGATGTTGTGCAACCGGTAAACGATATTGATTATCTTCAACTAACTTAACAAAGTCTGGCTCTGCTTGTGAAAAAACCTCAATCTGTTGATTAAGTGCTCTAATTTTATGGGTGTAGATTTGTGATGCAATAGTGCCTTCTGTTGCAATAATACCGATTTTTTGGTTATGTGTAGCTTGTACTGCACGGCTGGCACCAGAATTAATCACGCCAATAACCGGAATCGGTAACATTTCTTGAAGTGGTATCAATGCACTTGCTGTTGCCGTATTGCAAGCAATTACTAATAATTTAATATCTTTTGTTGCAATAAGAAAATCAGCCATCTGCTTGGTAAAAGCAATGACTTCTTCGGGTGTACGTGGTCCATACGGCATACGTGCTGTATCGCCAATATAAATAATTTGTTCATTGGGTAATTTTTCAAGTGATTCTTTAACAACGGTTAAACCGCCAATACCAGAATCCACCATACCGATAGGCTTGTTTTTTATCATAATTATATTATCGTCGCTCTGGTCATGTTATGCAATTAAAACATTATCAAATGATAGAACAAATACTATTTTAAAGCGTCATTTTCAAGTATAATAATCATGAAAGGATTCTTAAATATTATGGACATCAACGACTACGACAAGATTTTACAAACTAATTTTCAGGTCAACAGTTTCGCACTTGAATTATTACGTGATGGTTTACTATCTAATTTACTTCAAGAAGATTATCCACATATTTTATATTGGGCTGGAAAAGAAATCGCACGTCAATTTCCAACTGATACTTTGGATGATGTTAAGGAATTTTTTATCAACGCTGGTTTTGGTGAGTTAACAATCATTTCTCAAGATAGTAAAAACCAACGTTGGCAACTTAAAGGTGATTTAGTCCAACAACGTATCCATTTAAATAAACAAACAACTGATTTTAGTCTTGAAGCTGGTTTTTTGGCACAACAGTTAGAAACACAAACCGGTGCTATTGCTGAAGCAACTTTTAAACTTAATCGTAAGAATAATGACGTGAGCTTTGAAGTTGTCACTGATTTAGATCAATTAGTTGATGTTGAAGATATTCAAGCGCGTGTCGCTTCTCGTGAAGCCTTTTTGAAAAAAACACATGATACGGTCGAAAAAGCTAGCATCATTACAGCACGTAGCGAGGATGATATCTCAAAAGAACAATCGATTACTGATTCACTATTAGCGTTTAATTTTGACGATACTGTACTCCCTCAAGACGAACAGAATAATTTAAGCGCCTTATCTGGCAACGAAGAGATTGATCCTTTTAACGTACCAACACATCACAATAAACCTCTTAAATAAAAAAGCGTTGACATTAGTCAACGCTTTTTTATTTGATTTCTGCAATTGTTGCACCGTCACCACCAGCATTCGCATTAGCAAAATGATAACCTTTTACTCGTCGATCAGAGCGTAAAAATTCTGTGACACCTTTCCTCAATGCACCAGTACCTTTACCATGAATAATTTCAACCGTCCCAATATTGGCTAAGACAGCCGTATCCAAAAAGCGGTCCAATTCTTGCAGTGCCGCTTCATAACGAATACCGCGCAAATCCAACTTTGAAGTTGCGCTCGCACGTGACGATATCCCTTGCTTAGACGTTGTTCGTACAATTTTTTGCTGCTTAACTTTAGCCTTTTTATCTTGTGCACGAACTGTTGCCTCAGTCTTAACAATATCCTCTTCATCAACCAGCATTTTTAAAATGCCCATTTCAACTTCCCATTGGCCATTGGAATGTCGTTTGATTAAAGTGCCTTGTTGACCATATGACTTAACGGTGATTTCATCACCAGTTGCCAAAGCTTTTGCTTTCTTAGCCTTCTGGAGAATCTTATTTTTCTCCAAGCTCACATTTTGTCGAAGGCCTTCTAACTTTCCCTTACGTGATTGAAGCTCTTGTTCCTTCAGTCCGCCAGTACCAGAACCAGCCCTCAAGCGTTCTTGACGAATTTCACTAATCAGCTGCTCTGCTTGCTTCTTAGTTGCACTTACAATATGATTGGCTTCATTTTTAGCAGTCAAAATAATTTGTGATTGCTCTTTTGCAAGCTTCTCTTGTTGTGCAACTAAAGCTTCTTTTTCTTGTGCAGTGGCTTCTAATTCGGTAGTTAAAGCCAGATTTTTGCTTTTCACCTCATCACGTTGCTTCACCAAGTCCATAATCATATTATTCAAATCTTGATCTGATTCTTTAGTTAAGGAAGTGGCGGCCCCAATTACATCTTCACCCAGACCTAATCGCTTAGCGATAGCGAGCGCATTAGATTGTCCTGGGACACCAATCAAGAACTGGTACGTTGGTTTTAATGTTTCAACATCAAACACCATAGAAGCATTAACTGTATCCGGACGATCATAACCATATAGCTTTAATTCAGGATAGTGGGTCGTTGCAATGGTGTATGCTCCTAAACTCGCCACTTTATCAAGAATCGCAATAGCCAATGCGGCACCTTCTGCCGGGTCAGTTCCTGCACCTAATTCATCAAAAATAACAAGTGAATGCGCATCAATATCGTCTAACATGGAAATAATATTGGCCATATGCGAACTGAATGTGGATAAGTTCTGTTCAATACTCTGCTCATCCCCAATATCCGCAAATATTTCATGAAATAAGCCGACTGTACTTGGTCGCTTAGTCGTGATGAATAAACCGGATTGCGCCATCAGTTGCAATAACCCAAGTGTCTTGATGGTAATCGTTTTACCACCAGTGTTAGGACCGGTAATAATGATTGTCTTGTAATCTTGCCCCATCGCAATATCATTAGCTACTGCAATGTGTCGATCAAGTAACGGGTGCCACGCCTGTTGCAAATCAATATGATTATTTTCATTTACTACCGGTTGCATGGCGTCCATCCGACTTGCTAATCTTGCTTTCGCATTAACAAAATCAAAATGACCAAGTATCTGTGTATTATGTTGAATTTCTGCAACATAAGGCTCTAAATCAGTAGATAAGCTTTGCAAAACGCGTTGCTCTTCTGCTTGTTCCTGAACACGTAATTCACTCAAGCGATTATTCAAATGAACAGCGGCTTGTGGTTCGATATATAATGTTAACCCGGTTTGGCTTTGATCATGAACGACACCACCAAATTGATGCCGATATTCAGCCTTAACCGGCAACACATAACGTTCTGAACGAATCGTTACAATAGGATCACTCAAATACTGTGCTTGCTTACCACGTGTATATTCCTGCATTTTATTTTTGACAGCATTTTCGTTACCAACTATCTTACGCCGAATCGCACCCAAATCGTATGAGGCTTCATCATTAATACGTCCGGTGCTATCAATCGACATGTCAATGCGTTGCGTGATATCAACTAAAGTGGCTAAACTTTCAGCCTGCTCAGGCAACACTTGCAAGGACGTCCCAATTTTTTCATCCGCCATCTGCTCAAAAAAATTCGCGATGGCACGCGTATTCCGCAAAACGGCGCCGACCTCAGCCAATTCCAATGCACTTAAACTGGCATGGATGTCGAGTCGTTTAAGATGTGGCTTAATATCTGCTAACTTAGCAAGCGGAATGCCGCCTTTTAAGCGGTCAATCAAAACAGCATCTGCCGTCTCCTGTAGCCACTGGTTAATCTGCACGATATCAATACTAGGTGCTAATTGTTCCGCTTCTTGTCGCCCTAATGGCGTTTGTAAAAAATCAAGTAACTGTTGTGTTATCTTGTCATATTCTAATGTTTTTAAAACTTTTTCATTCATTTTATTTTATAACCACCAATTATAAATTTGCTGTGCAAAGAATGGTAATTTATCCAAAATATAATCTAATTCCGGTGTATTCATGAATTGATCTTGTAACCATGAATTAGGGATGACAGATAATAGTTGAAGGATAAAGAAAGCAATCGTTATACCAATCAAACCACACACGACGGCACCTAAAATTGCATCTAAGCTACCCAATAATGGAATACGACGAATAATTTTAAATTGCCGTAAAATCATAGTTGATACAGTACCACCAATTGCTAATATTAAAACAAAGACAATACCCGATGCCAAAAAATTCGAACCATCACCCGCAACAGCTTGGGGAATGGTTGTTCTAACAAAATCGCCATTCACAATATTGGCGATTGCACCACTTAATGGTTTAGAAAATTTAATCGCGATATACCACGTGCCAATGAAAAAAATGAGACGTAGAGTCGCATTAACCAAACCCTTACGCCAACCATAAACAAACCATAGTAATACAAATATGAGTGTTCCTATTAATAAAATCATCCGCGCTCATCCTTTTTAGTATGGAATAAATTATTAGAAGTCTTCGCACGACTATCCGTTTTTGCTTGAGAAATAATACTGTTTAAAGAACTTTTAGGTACATGCTTGTTAGCCTTTAAATTTTTGATTTCTTCTTGTAGTTCAGATACTTTATCTTGTAACTTTTCTAATTCATTTTGTTTATACAATTCATCAGAAAGTGCATTAAAAGTAAGTAACATACTTTGATCAAAACGATTGAGTTGTGGTGAAATGACTTTAATTTGTTCAAATTGCTGATTAACCAACTTCTCAGTTGCTCTAAAATGAGCCAGTGAAGCTGCCCCAGAAATTGTATATTGTTTACCGCCTAAAGTTGCTCGATATTGACGCTTTTCTTGTTGTGCCATAATGGTATTCTTTCTAAAATATTCAAGGAGTATTATAACGCACTTAAGTATAGTTTATCATAAACCAAAAACTGATATAATTAACTCTATGCAAACTGTTATTCAAGCCACACCTCATCAACTCAATCAACTAAAAAAAGCATATACTACTGCCATTAAAAACCCGCCACCTGCCTATGCCTTATTTGCAGCTAAATTACCCGACGTATCTATTACAGCCTATCGATCGGGTAAAGTACTTTTTCAAGGTAAAGGGCATGCACGTGAAAGTGCAAAATGGTCAAAACTATTCCAACCCCAACGACCTAAAAAGCATCGCTCATCGTCTGCTGCAACCACTAAACCACTGCTGCCACAAGGTTTGAAAGATTGGAGTGTGTTAGGCTCTGATGAAGTTGGTGCCGGCGCTTATTTTGGCCCATTAACCACCGCTGCCGTCTATATTAGTCAAGATAACCTAGATTGGGTACGTCAATTAGGTGTTGCAGATTCAAAAACACTCACTGATCATGACATGATAAAAATGGCCCCGAAAATCATTGCCCATTTACCACATCACGTAGTCAATTTATTACCGGAAAAATACAATGCCATTCAACCACAAAATAATGTGAACCAGATGAAAGCCATCTCCCACAATTTTGCCTTACATAAAGTATTAGAAAAAATTGCGCCCCAAAAACCTCAAGCTATTTTGATTGATCAGTTCGCACTGCCTCAAACCTATTATAAACACTTAACCAACGCTAACCAGCAACCGATTGTTCGAGAAAATGTTTATTTCACAACAAAAGCAGAACAGTACCATCTTAGTGTCGCTGCTGCATCTATCTTAGCGCGTTATGTTGAACTACAGACCATGAAAAAGCTCAGTGCAGAAGTTGGCATTACCTTACCTATTGGTGCTGGAAAAGCGGTCGATTTGGTTGCTGCTGAATTACTAAGACAACAAGTTGATTTACGTCAATATGCCAAATTACATTTCGCTAATACACAAAAAGCACAAAAATTAGTTAAATAAAAAGATGCTAATCAATAGCATCTTTTTTTGATGAGTTATTTACTCTCAGCATCATCTGTTGTTGGCTTAGCTACCTTATCAGCAGCCTCACTCACTTCATCAACAACATCATCTTTAGCTGACTGGGCGTCTTCCTTTAAGTCTTTAAGCGCTGACTCAAGTTCAACATCGTCTTGTGTTAGTTCAATATCTTCATTCACAAATTTATTACGTAAATCAACGATGACATCCTGAGCTTTGTCAACGTATGGTGTTGCCATATCTTTGGCTTTTTCAACATACGGTGTTGCTTGATCAGTAACGTCCTTTACTTTATCTGTTACATTATCAATTTGGTCACCGTACTTATCTTGTGCCTTATCTTTCAAATCTGACGTTGTCGCTTTCGCTTTTTCTGTGACATCACTTGCCATATCTGCAGCAACATAAGCGGCGTCATATGCCTTTTCTCGTAGCGTTTCACCGGCTTGTTGTGCCTTTGATTTCAGTTCATCTTGCTTTTCTTTTGGTAAAGATTTAAAGGCCACCACAGCGGCAGCTCCTGCTAAAATACCTGCTAGTAAACCTGTTGCTTTTGACATTGTTACGTCCTCCTATTTCACCAAACTAGGCTTGATCTCGGTTCTTTTTGTTACGCTTCTTAAATCGCTTTACAGCTGATTTGGCAACGGTTTGCGCAGCTGCTGCAGCCATACCACTGGCACCAGCAGAGGCTGCCATTTTACTACTTGAAAAGCGATTTGTAACATTTTGAACCGACGCATTAAGTTGAGATACGGTTACGGATAAATCAGCCATTGCCTGAAATGTTGGATCAATTGTTTTTACTTTTCCATTCACATCATTCAACAATGTATTCGCATTAGCTAAAATCTCATTCGATGAATGTACAATCACATCAACATCTGAAGTAATGACTTTTAAAGATTGCGTTGCCCGCATTAAGAACATCCCAATAAACAATACTAAAGCGAGGAATGCAATAGCAAAAATAAGTAGTGCAATTTCTCCTGGTGTCATAATCAAGCCTCCGTTTCTACTATTTATTATACCCGAAGTAACGAAGGATACCAAAAATTGATATAGAAATCGTCTAGTCTTGCTGCATACGCCATTCTAAGAAGCCAGTCATTGCTTGGACACCTTTTTCCAATGCCGTTTCTTTAGGCGCCAAATGAGAAGAATGGAGTGCATATGGTGATTCAACGCCGAGCCAAAACATCGTGCCTGGTATTTTGCTCAAGAGGTAACCAAAATCCTCACCCGTCATGGCTGGACCAACAATCTGAAAATCAACATTCTCATTTTGCGTCATATAGGTGATAAATTGTTGTGTTAAATCCGGATTATTTTCAACTGGTAAATAACCATCTTGTCGTAATTCTAAATCAACCGTCACACCGTAAGTCACACCAATACCTTTTGCGATTTGTCTAACTTGCCCTTGAATCAGTTCAATAGTATCTTGTTGCAACCCACGAATCGTTCCATCTATATGGGCTGTTTCGGCAATGACATTACCAATCGTACCCGCAGTAAAAGTCCCTAGCGTTACCACCCCACCCTTAATAGGGTCGACACGGCGCGACACAATTGTTTGTACTTGCATCACAAAAGCACTTGCGGCGATAATTGCATCATTAGCGCGATGTGGAAAAGCAGCATGTCCGCCCTCACCCGTAAATGTGACATGAATTTCAGTGGTACCAGCAAAAAGTGTTCCTAAACGTGTTGCAATGACACCACTAGCTAATTCTGGATTATCATGCAAACCATAAATTTCTTCAGGTAGAAATTCATCGCTTAATGCACCACTTTTATAAACACGCTCACCACCAGAAAAGTTCTCTTCAGCTGGTTGGAACAAAAAGACTAAATTGTCCTTTGGTTGATGATTAGCAAAATGGTTTAAAATCCCTAAAGCAACCGTCATATGCATATCATGACCACAGGCATGCATAATGCCTGAATTTTGAGATTGAAAACTCAAATCTGTTGCCTCAGTAACAGGTAATGCATCAATATCTGTTCGATAACCAATTGTTCTTTGAGGCGCCGATCCGGCAATACGTACCAATAATGCTGTTGGTACGCTTTCAACCTCACGATATGATATATGCGTTTGATCAAAAGCCTGAATCACCCCTTTTAGGTAAGCCTTTGTTTCAAATTCTTTCAAACTGAGTTCCGGATGAGCATGAAGGTGGCGACGAATAGCAATTAATGCTTCATTTGTTAAATCAGTAGCATCAGACATGAATGATCACCTTTTATAAATGACGTAATTCAGCCAACAATGCTGTTTTGCTTGCCGTCTGATCGTCAATGGTCTTAATGATTTTGGCAGGTACACCTGCCACTAATGTATTTGCCGGAACATCCTTGGTCACAATGGCACCAGCCGCAACGACTGAACCCTTACCAACATGCACACCTTCAATAATTACCGCATTGGCACCAACTAAAACATCATCTTCTACAATAACTGGTGTTGCGGAAGCTGGCTCAATGACCCCTGCCAAAACAGCACCGGCACCAATGTGAGCATTTTTACCAACAGTAGCACGTCCACCTAAAATAGCACCCATGTCAATCATCGTCCCCGCACCGATAACCGCGCCAATATTAATCACAGCGCCCATCATAATAACAGCATTATCACCAATTGTGACT
The DNA here is from genome assembly GCF_004354645.1 of Leuconostoc fallax. NCBI lineage: Bacteria > Bacillati > Bacillota > Bacilli > Lactobacillales > Lactobacillaceae > Leuconostoc > Leuconostoc fallax. The sequence goes on from NZ_PUFI01000016.1 coordinate 38,899, forward strand.
TGATCTCGAATAAATGCACCTGGTTCAATTCGTGCATTAATCGTCTTCTTATCCAATAATGGTACCGCAGAATTACGTGCATCATTTTCAACAACATACTGGTCCGTCTCTAAGTCTGATAATAATGGGGCGATTAATGCCCAATCACCATACAAAATGCCAAAATTATCATTAGCAAATTGCTGCACATCCGCCGGTACACTGGCTGATAATGTCCCCTTATAAGTTACCTTGACTGGTGTTACTTTCTTGGCTGTACTAATATAATTAATAATTTGCTGTGCATCTAGTTCTGACATTTTAATCATTCTCCTATAATTCGTTTATTATATTATAACAAAAAGCACCTATAAATTATAGGCACCTCATAGTTATAGGTATTTTGCATCAAAATCAGCATCTTGACTCGTTAAAATTTTTGGACCGTCCTTAGTAATCGCTATTGTATGTTCATATTGTGCCGATACTGAACCATCTGCGGTTCTAACTGTCCAACCATCTTCTGGCGTCTGGTCGGTATCAACTTCCCAACCACCAATGTTTACCATTGGCTCAATGGTAATCGTCATACCTTCTTTTAAACGTAAGCCATGCTCTGCTTCACCGTAATGTGGCACTTGCGGCTCTTCATGCATCGTTGGCCCGACACCATGCCCAATGTATTGACGAACATTACCGTAATGATGTTCATCGGTAACGTACTGATCAATAGCATGACCAATATCACCAATACGATTACCAATAATTGCTTGATCAATACCTAAATATAATGACTTCTTAGTCACTGCCATTAATTGTTCCAATTCAGGACTGATGTTGCCAACTGCATAGGTCCATGCAGAATCTGAAACCGCACCATTAAGGCCAACAACCGTGTCAACTTTAACTAAATCGCCATCCTTCAATTTCAAACCTTTACGTGGAAAACCGTGTGCCACTTCATTGTTCACACTAACAGTTGTTGCATATTTAAAGCCTTCAAAACCAATTTGTAGTGGGACTGCACCATGGCCTTCGATATAAGCACGCGACTGCTCTTCAATTTCCCAAGTATCCAAACCGGGCTTAATTAAATCACGTAACATATGATGCATACCGGCAATAACCGCACCAGATTGGCGCATTAATTCAATTTCTCTTGGTGATTTTAATGTAATCATACTCTTCTTCTTTCATTATTACTCATCGTCTATTATACATTTTTTAATTTCGAAACCAATATTTGATAAAAATAAAAAGAACTAGGCTTAGCCCAGCTCCTTTATTTTAACGTGCATAATCAACAGATCGTGTCTCTCTTACAACAGTCACCTTGACATGTCCAGGATATTCCAAACGCTCTTCGACTTCTGACTTGATATCATGTGCCAAAACAGTCGCTTGAATATCTGAAATTTGTGTTGGTTCAACAATCACACGTATCTCACGTCCAGCTTGAATAGCATAGGCAGTTGATACACCTTGATACTTATGTGCAATCGTTTCCAAATCCTTCAGACGTTGCACATAATTTTCAAGAGACTCACTACGAGCTCCTGGTCTAGCAGCACTTAACGCATCTGCTGCTGTTACTAATTCTGTAATCGGTGATGTTGATTCAACGTCACCATGGTGAGCAGCAATGGCGTTAATAACTTGTGGCTTTTCATTAAACTTTTCAGCTAAACGAACGCCAAGCTCAACGTGAGAAGCTTCCACTTCTCCATCAACTGCTTTTCCAATATCATGTACTAATCCAGCGCGCTTCGCAAGCGCGACATCCATTTTAAGCTCTGCTGCCATCATTCCCGCAAGTTTTGCGACCTCGATAGAATGTTGCAGGACATTTTGACCGTATGATGTTCGATAATTCATACGTCCAATCATTTTAATAAAATCAGGGTGTAAGCCACGCAATCCCAAATCAAAGACTGCTTGCTCACCTTTCTCACGAATAATCTCATCCATCTGTCGTTGGGCTTTCTCGACCATTTCTTCAATACGAGATGGATTGATCCGGCCATCATTAATCAATGCCTCTAATGCCCGTTTTGCAATTTCTCTACGTACAGGATCAAAGCCACTTAAAACAACAGATTCTGGTGTATCATCAATAATTAAATCAATACCAGTTAATGATTCTAATGAGCGAATATTTCGACCTTCACGACCAATAATTCGACCCTTCATTTCTTCATTTGGTAGGTTTACAACAGATACTGTCACATCTGCTACTGTATCAGCAGATGAACGTTGAATAGCCTGTACGATAATATCACGCGCACGCTTTTCAGCTTCACTTGTTGCATCGTCTTGTGCTTCTTTTACTAGCACAGCACGCTGTCTCACCAAACTTTCTTTCGTTTCGCTTAAAATTTGTTCTTTTGCTTGATTGACACTTAATTGTGCAATCTCATGCAATTTGTCTTGTTGTGTTGTCAACAAGGCTTCTGCTGCATTTTGCTTATTAGCAGCAGTATCTAAACGCTGTTGCACTTGATTTTCTTTTTGAATCAACGATGCATCACGTTGATTTAAGGCCGCATCTTTCTTTTCGAGGTTTAAAATACGGTCTTCAAGCCGTTGTTCTTGCTGCTGTAGTTGCTTTTGACGGTCTTTGTAAGCCTCATCAACTTCATTACGATAGGCTAATGCCATATCTTTAGCATCAACATCTGCAGCACGCTTCAAACTTTTAGCTTCTTCTTTTGCTTTATCAAGAATGTTAGTAGCAATTTGCTTGGTTGCTGTAATTTGTCGTTTGTCTGCTGAGACACGAAGAAAATACCCAAATCCAATACCAATTGCTATTGCGAAGAGCACTGAAATAACAAATAATCCTATCGACATATTGTTTCCTTTCAGTGTTGTGAAATAGTTTTCACATTTATTAGTATAGCGACATTTGTGTAGTGGGTCAAACAAAAGTTCTCCCATTATATCAGGGATTGAGCATATAAAAAGCACGAAAATAATCGGTCATTCCGTGCTTCCTTTTATTTTAGTAAGTGTCACCATTCAAAATCGAATTCTTCACTACAACATAGTCAACACGTTTCAAATCAGATAATTGACGACCACCCGCATATGAAATAGCAGATTGTAAATCTTCTCGCATTTCTTTTAGTGTATGATCGATACTACCACGATAAGGGACTAATAATTTTTTACCCTCAACATGTGTATAAGCGTTCTTTTGAAATTGTGACGCTGAGCCAAAGTATACTTTATATTGTTGACCATCCTGATCCGTTATTTCTCCTGGTGTTTCATCATGCCCCGCAAATAGAGAACCAATCATGCATAACGTTGCACCAAAACGAATCGACTTCGCAATATCGCCATTATAGCGGATGCCGCCATCAGCAATAATTGGCTTACTAGCTGCTTTACCGCATAATCTCAGCGCTGCTAATTGCCAGCCGCCAGTCCCAAAGCCCGTCTTAAGCTTCGTAATACATACTTTCCCGGGGCCGACACCTACTTTCGTTGCATCGGCACCAGCATTTTCAAGATCACGAACTGCCTCAGGTGTTGCCACATTACCTGCAATCACAAATGTCTCTGGTAGCTTTTCTTTGACATACTGGATCATCTCAATAACTGCATCTGAATGCCCATGCGCCACATCAATCGTTGTATATTCCGGCATAATACCTTGAGTATGTAGTTGCTGTACAAATTCGTACTCTTCTGGCTTAATACCAATAGAAATAGATGCAAAAAGATGCTGATTATGCATTTTTTGAATAAAAGGCAATCTTTTTTCAGGTTCAAAGCGATGCATGATATAGAAATAGCCATGACTTGCTAAATGTTGTGCTAATGATTCATCAATAACCGTCTGCATATTAGCTGGTACCACTGGTATTTTAAACGTACGTGTGCCAAGTTTAACAGTTGTATCAGCTTGTGAACGTGAAGATAAAATTCCCTTATTGGGTACTAATTGAATGTCTTCATAATCAAATACTGGGGTATCATTCATAGGCTATTTACGCTTTCCATATTAAATCATGTGCTTTATAACGTTATTTAGGGATGGACAGGTACTGTAATTTTACCGTCTTCAATTTTTTGTTGTGCTTTTTGAACAGCTTCCCAAGTTTCGTTAGAAGCAGAGTTCTTAACTAAACCAACACCCTTTTCTTTAAGGCCATAAGTGATAACCTTATTACCTGGGAATTTATTATCAGCTGACTTTTTGGCGATATCTTCGACAGCTGAATCAACACGCTTAACTGCTGAAACAAGTGTGAAATTAGCTGATTTACCATTTTTATCTTTATATTGACCATCTGTGTATTGATCACGATCAACACCAATCACCCAAACTTTTTTATCAGAACTGCTATCCAACTTCTGATTATCTGCTTTTGCTTCAGCAAATACGCCATTTCCAGCACCACCAGCAGCTTGGAAAATGACATCTGCACCCTTAGAAATCATTGTTGCAGCAATCGTCTTCCCCTGCGCAGCATCTGTAAATGAATTCGTGTATTGATTCAAAATTTTGATATCAGGATTAACAGACTTAGCGCCCGCAGCAAATCCAGCATCAAATGTGTCAATCACATCTCCATGAATACCACCCACGAAGCCAACTGTATTACTCTTGGTTGTTTTAGCAGCTGCGACACCTGCTAAATATGAAGATTGTTCTGAATGGAAAGTTAGTGAAGCGACATTCTTTTGTTTCACAACATCATCAATAATAGCAAAATTAGTTTTGGGGTTATTCTTAGCTACTTCTTTTAAAGCTGGTGAAGCTGCAAAACCAACACCGTAAATTAATTTATAACCACCTTTAACCGCTGTTTGGAAATTAGTCTTGATATCAGAAGCAGTGTTACTTTGGAAATAATTATAGCCATTCTTACCTTGCTTTAGATCGGCAGACTTACCATAAGCCTTTAAACCTTCCCAGGCAGATTGGTTAAATGAGTGGTCATCAACACCACCGCCGTCTGTTACTAAAGCGACAGTATGTGCTGATGCCTTACTATTTGACTGTCCTGCTGTCGCTGCATAAATACCAGCACCAACAACGACCACAATCCCTAAACCAATACCAATTTTCCCTGAACGTTTCATGTGTTCCTCCAAAAATAATTTATTCACACATTTATTATCCGTTATTTAATATTAATTTTCATTTTATTTTAGTTAAAAATACGTGTTTAAAATTAAAAAAATACATCCAATTCGCTATTATTTATCCAAAACACGAACAACGCGCACAAAACGTTCGTGTTTTATATAATAGACCTATGACAAATTACGTAACCCATACAATCGAACCTTGGATGCCACTCGGCGCTCTAAAAGCTAAACAAGATATTATTGATATTGCTTTAACTCAGCATTGGCAAGTACTCCCCTTGGCACGTTACAATGATAGCCGTGACACTATTAGTCAGCGACAAAATAATATCAACTTGTGGTGTGATGCTCTGCGGGAGAATGATACTGTTGTGCACCAATTCCCCACTTATATGAGTGCCGCATTTGAACAACAATTCATTGCTACTTTGAACCAGCGTCGTGTTCACAGCGTCATTTTAATTCATGATATTGAGCCGTTACGTTTAACAAAGCAACAGCCCTGGGAGTTTGATTTATTGAACGCTTATGATTTAGTTGTTGTGCACTCACAAGCTATGGCTGATATTTTAGCTCACAATGGCGTTATGAGTGATATGATCATTCATGCTTTCTTCGATTACTTAGCACCTACGCCGTCAATTGCTAACTACAGTCATCAAATTAATTTTGCTGGCACTTTTCAAAAATCACCGTGGCTCCAGACTTATAATGGTCAATTGCCCATTACCTTATTTGGTGCTAAACCGCGTAAATGGCAACATATCGACTGGCCAGAACATGTTCATTTCCAAGGCAATCTCGACCCCATCGCTATTGTAGCCGCCTTTCAATCTGGCTTTGGTTTACTCTGGGACAGTGACTTTGAGGGTAAAACTTATCAAACTTATACGCGATATAATGCACCACATAAGGCAAGCCTGTATTTACGTGCTGGTCTACCCTTAATTGCTTGGTCTCAAAGCGCTATTGGCCAAATTATCCAAAAACATCATTTGGGTATAACGATTGATAATCTATCACAATTAGATCAAGTGGCTACTATCTCTAAAGATGACTATTACGGCTTTCAAAAGCACCTGAGCCCCTTTCAATTACGGCTTCAAAATGGTGACTATACGAAAAGTACACTTCAAAAAATAAATGCTGCTTTTTCTATTGACGAACTATAAATTAGTCTGTATAATTTATTCTTGTTGTGGCCCCATGGTCAAGTGGTTAAGACGTCGCGTTCTCAGCGCGGAATCGAGGGTTCGACTCCCTCTGGGGCTATACTTGCGATGAATCAATTAGTATTGGTTTATCGCTTTTTGTTTGGTTAAATCCCAATATATTAACGTTTAAAGCGTGTTTTTAGTTTATTCAATTTTATGTGTTGTTTATTTTGTATATGCTAAACAAACTTTATGCTAAAATGAAGACATAGAAAAAGCCATGCGCTAGAGACACATGACCTTTTAGAATTTCAAACCCGTGTTAGCGATGGCAGTTGGATAATTGTACAGATATTCTTAGACCCCTAGAACAGGCCAAAGTTAAGGGGTTTTTATTTGGCTATTTTTTATCTCTTTAACTAGCTTAATAGCGTATACTCACGCACCTATATCAAAGAACAACTTATAGGTATTAATAATACTCATAAGTTCACTTTGTGAGACCCTATCTACTATTCTATAACCTCTGTTTACTATATCTAAAGCTCTAGTCTGGTCTAGCAATACTTTACCAGTGGTTTCACTAGGTGTCTCTAGAGGGTAATACAGGGGAAAGTCTCTGTTAGTAGTACTAATAGGGGCTACAATAAATAACCCTGATATGTCTGATACTTGTATACTACTGAGTATTACAACAGGCCTACGGCTCTGTTGCTCATGTCCTTTAGTTGGGTTTAAGTCTACCAAGGCAATATCGCCTTGTTTTAATATTACCATTATAATTCTTTACCTTGGCTCTCTCCCCAATCAAGTTCACCAGTTCTGACACCATCATCTTTATAGTTGGCCAAAAGCTCTGATAAAGTCTTAGGTTGGCTGTTAACAGGAGTCAGAATAATACTCTCCCCATCAACAATAATGTCAAACTATTGGTTATCTAAAACATTAGCTTTACCTAGCACTTCTTTAGGTATTCTAGTCGCCTTCGAATTGCCCCAAGATGCTAATTTTGTACTTGCTACAGGTGCTGCTTGCATAAGATTGCCCCTTTCTATGTATCTACTTATGTATACACACATTTCACCATATATCAGATACTACACACAACAATATTCATGTATTGACAATTCCGTATATATCAACTTGAATTGGACTATAAAGCCAACAAAAGGAGCAAAAAGGGTTAAAAAGGAGCAAAATGTGGTTCTCAAAGGCCTTAATGTGCTAAAATGAAGACATAGAAAAAGGACACGTACTATCAATACGCATCCTGAAGCCAAACCATTATGATGGTGACGGTGCAATAGCCTAATAATAATCAGCCACTACAACCCGCAAAAGTTAGAGTGGCTTTTTATTATCACTTTTTTAGGTGCTTGGCTTTATACGTATCAAATGCGTACTTGTCCAAGAGCCTTTGACCAGCGTGAGTAAGTATACCTACCACAACCGTTATCAAAGCTGATAATAATATCATCAACTGACCAAACCTCTGTTAGATTTTCCATAGGAAACCTCCAGTATCTTGTCTGGTCACCACCCTAACTTATTGGCATACAATCAGTATAACATCAAGTTAACAGTAGCAGTGAATTTTGACAATAACTTTGTATAGCAAACTCGTGCCTAATCTAGAGCACAAAAAAAGACCCTACCCCGGTTAAAGGATAAGGTCTTTTAATTTACGGTTAACTAATAGTGTGCACCAAACCAATTAGGACAGAAGTGATAGTTAACCGCAATTATCACTTGTCTGCTACAGCATACTTTGATTGAATAGACACCGGCTCACCAGCTAATTCAATAACCATAATTGAACCATAATGATGCAATACCTTGTAGTGACCGTTCATGCGGAAGTATTCACGCTGTGGGCTACCAATCTGTGCATATTGATTAGACAACTTCTTACCATGCTTATCAGTCATTGTAATAGCTGATAGTGGAATGTAGTTGTTGTAATCTGTTACAGGAATACTCAAGCCCTCATTAATAGCGTCCCACTTACCATTCCAGTAATCGTAGTATGAAACTTCAAACGTACGGTTAAAGTGAACGGTCTTAGCCTTTTGCACTGCTTGTGTTGGCTTAGTTGGTGTCTTAGGCCCTACATAACGATATACGTAGTTATAAGGGTAACCATCTAGACTAGCAAAGTAGTTATAGTCTAAGTCTTGAACAGCTGTTCCTACTTGACCACCTGTATAGTAGCAAGTACTAATAAAGATAGCATTAGGATCACTCTTTGAGATAACACCAATATGACCAAAGGCACCTGCGGATTGACCCTGCTGACCCCATACAACAATATCGCCCTTCTTAGCATTCCAGCCAGCATTTTCAGCAACTAATTGATAGTTGTTAGCCAGTAGATAGTCGTGAATGGTTTCAGTGCTGTATAGAGCATTGTAAGGTGTGCCACCAGCTTCATAAATAGCCTGTGTCATACTACCAGAACAGTCAGCAGTACCATCAGCACCGTTACGTGAGCCATACATGCTATAGGTTAAATTACCCTTGCGTGAGTCAAACCACTGCAGTACACGTTGTTGGTCAACTGTGCCATTGTGTTGCGTTGCTGCACTTGCATGTGTTACCCCAAAAGTAAAAATGGCAACCACAGAGGCTACCATCAAGAATAAATATTTAATTGTTTTCGTCATTTAGTCACCTCACTGTCTAACTTCTTGAGTTCCAGTAATGCAAGTTCTATTTTTGAAGATACTTGTTCTGCAGTAAATAATTTTTCAATATGAAGGGCAGATAAAGCCTTGTTAATAAAATCTGTCGCTACTTGCTTCTGTTCAGCTCCTGACTTGCTTCCTGCTACCTGTTCAGCATATTGAACTCCTTGCAAGAAAATATCGCCTGCATTTTGCAAGGAAACATTCTTAACATGTGAGCGTCCATACTTCCAGGCAATAGATGTAAGAGTACTAAATGCCCCTAGTGATGCTAGCCATAGGATGATATTAATTGTTGTGTTCATCATGCTCCTCTCGATATTCCAACACTTTTAAACGTGTGTTATGATCATTAACTTCCTTTTGAAGTGCCTCGATTTTATCAAGACTTTGATTAAGCATTTTGGTCTGTGAGGCTACGTTATTGGACAATCCATTAACGGCATTCTTCAATGGTTCAATAGCATCTGAAAAAGAAGCTTTAAATAAAAATTGGAAGAGGGCATAAAATACACCACAAACACTTCCAATTTCAACTATTTAGGATAAGGATATGTTCCATTTACTATCCCTCCTCATTACCTAATTCATTGAATGCCTTAATCTGTTCTTGAAGTAACTTTACTTGTTCCTGTAATGCTACTAACTGTGTCATTAGTATCACCACTTAAGTCAGCTGTAGTAGATTTGGCCATGATACACATTAAATTCGTTATGTCCTGTTCCCTAAGGGCTATACTTGCGATGAATCAATTAGTATTGGTTTATCGCTTTTTGTTTGGTTAAATCCATGCGATAGTTACTTTACAGATTGCCTGATTTTGCATAAACTATATTTATGTTTTCAGGAAAATTTCTGAAAACAAATCTAAACACCAAATATAGGAAAATATAATGATGTCCACCACTAATTTTCTCTTTTTTACTTTAATTTCAGTGATAATTATTACGAATACACCACAATATAAAAAGTCAAAATTTTATCAATTTATCTTACCTTATCGTGGTATAGTCCTGATTATGACGGGTATTGCACTGTTCATCAATGCGCTATTAACTACGCATGGTGTTATTTTATTCATGTTTCCAATGATGTTTATTCTATTAGGTGTCATATACACCATGATAGACAAGCAAAAACATAAAACAAAATAAAAAAGCAACATCTTAATTTTGAGATGTTGCTTTTTTATCCATTATTTATCAATTTCTTTCTGACTATCTTCGCGGGCGCCCTTAACAAAGCCCTTAGCAGAATCTTTTACATTATCTGCTGTCTCTTCAATATTTTCCTTAGCATGAATGGCATTATCTTTTACTTTGGCCATCATACTTTGCGCCTTACCTTCTGCCTCACGTTCTTTATTGCCAGTAACCTTACCGCCAATTTCTTTGGCTTTACCTGCAACACGATTCTTGGCATTATCCATCTTTTCTTCAAATGACATTGTAACGCCTCCTATTTTATAATTTGTACCGCTAGTTTAACAAAACGTTCCTTCATATGCACATATTTACTATGCTGAACGCGACTAATGTATAATAATAAGTAAGTTAAACAGTATCTCGTTTAGAGATAACCGCTTAGTTACGCGATATATTTTTAATCACTAAATTGCGCGCAACATATTAAAAATAAAGGAGAAAAACTGATGGAGTTAGATGAAACTAATCAAGTAACCCCTGCCGAAATTAAAGGTTGGAGTTGGGGTGCATTCATGTACAATATTTTCTGGGGTATTGGTAATAAAACATATTTACCATTACTTTGTTTAATTCCAATATTCAATATTGTTTGGGTCTTTGTTTGTGGCTTTAAAGGTAATGAGTGGGCTTGGGAAAAAGGCGATTATAAAGATGTCGAAACATTCAAGGCAGTCCAGGCAACTTGGAATCGTGCTGGCTTCGTTCAGTTTATTATTTCAATTATTTTCATCGCCGTTTACATTTTGTCTCTCATTCTGATATTCAGTACGATGTCACACAACTCGACATACTAATCAATAAAAAGTAGCAACGTGGTTAATCACGTTGCTACTTTTTAGTTGATTTTAAAATGAACGAACGACTTGGACAATTCCGAATAAGGTTAAATACATCGCAACAATCGCGACACTTAATGACATGGCAAATGCAGGACTAAATAATAGAATGATGCCCACAATCAAACCGATAACAGCTAGTACAGTATGAAAACCGTAATAACCCTTTTCAGAACTTCTCACAAAGCGCCCAACCCACAATTCAAAAATAGAATCAAATATAAACCACATAGCTAGGGAAATCCAAATATAGGCAGCCCCAAATTGTGGGACATAAATAATAACTAGCCCAAGGATAATATCCAAAATCGCACTAATCGTTCCCCATCGTGTATTAACTGGGACAAGCCAATGTGCAAAACGAATACCTGTCCATTTTAGAATACCTTCAATAACGGAGAAAACACCAACAATCGTTATAAATGTTGAAAAAGCATTTATCGGGTTATCCAAAATCACAAAGGCCAATATTAACGACAAAATACCAGTAATTAACGAAAAAGGATCGAATTTCTTTGTCATGTCCATCACACTTTCTTTCTGTTTAACTACGTCCGTTATAACATGTTGTCAATATTCGTGCAATTTCCCTATACGATTGTTCACTCAAACCTTTTTCTTGAGCAACAGACTCACACCAACACATAGTAATAAGTTGATAGCAGCTACTACCAAATTACTCCGTAATGTTATGGCAATGCTCATCTGCGATAGCATTCCCGTCATAATGGGCACCGTAAAGGATGCTACACTACCAAATGAAAAGAATATTGCTGTAATTCGGCCCTTCATATTTGGGAATAATCGTAAGAAAATGTTCAAACCAATTTGCATCACACCACTAGCCGCTGTAGCACCAAAAACAAAAGCTGCAATATTCACAACCTGATGTTGTGGCACGAAACAAATAATACCTAATGATAGCAAAGCAAGTGCATTGAGAATAATAATAAGGTAACGGTCGGGTACCCATTCTTTTTGCATCACCATAAACATCACTAACACACCAATAATGGATCCAACGCTATATAAAGATAAAACAAAATGTGCAGCTAAGTGCGACATATTCAAGACGTTAACCGCAAATAATGAAATCCATTGCGTAAAATGTATCATCAATGCCATTGCTGTAAAGCCATAAACAGACAATAATGTCATCAATGCAATTTGTGCAGCCTTTAATTTTGACGATTTTTGATTATCTTGAACCGTCATTTTAACCATTTGCTTTGGAAATTTCAGAGGTAATAACATCATAAAATTTATCGCTAAAATCATTGCGCCAACAATAAAGCTCCAACCGTACCATAGTTTAGATAACTCTAAGAATCCAACCATCAAAGGCAAGATAAACTCACCAAGCGACATCATGGACTTAATTAAAACAGTTGCAGCACCTTTCCCGTGATTTAATTCTAAAAAGGTCGGATATGTCGCAGAATCCAATGCCGAATTAGCAATACCAGCTAGTATTGTTAGGCCGTAGGCCATTTTAAAATCATTAACAAATGGCATAGCTGTTAAAAAAATAGCATAAGTAATCATGCCAAAAGCTAGAATCGGCTTACGACCGTACCGATCAGATAAAGAACCTAATAAATAATAAGCGATAATACGGCCAATACCGATACCTGAAATAACATAAGATACCGTCGCTAATGGTTGATCCCAACTTTTGCTCAGATGTAGCATGTTTTGTGTCAAAATAAGTAAGCCAATACCGTGTACTAAATAATTCAGGTAAAGCACTATGCTTAATCGAAGCTTGTTACTTACTGTTACTTGATTCATCTCTTATCTCCCTCATACAACAAACAAAAAACGACTAAATGTTAATAACATCTAGTCGTCACAATCATTCTTTGTCAACAGCCCGAGGAAGCTGGTTCAATATCAGAATATATGGTTTCAACTAGATTACTATTGTGCATCTAGTTGAACACCTTAAATAATGGCTTCAGCTTTAGATGCGAACTATTGTGTCCGCATCTAAAGTTGAAACGGACACTACCTAAAGAAAAAACCATAATAATAATTTGAATTAACTGATAAATGTTGAACCATTATAAACCCTTTCTGTGAATCGATTAATTATTTTTTTATTAAAACACAGCGTATTCTCTTTGTCAAATGGTCATTAGCCTTTGTATGAATTATTCGGCATCATGAGTTTTGTAATTTCTCCTGAATTAATTGTTATCGTGCCCGTACCATTATCAATCACTAAACCACCATCATCATCAATTGAGATAATTTGACCTATTATTTTTTCTTGACCGCGTTGTATTTCAACGTTTTGTCCCATACCAACAACTTTCTTTCGATAAGTTGCCATATACTGACCATCTTGATAATTCTGATACATAGCAAAGAAATGATCGATAAGACTCGCAACCACAACATTACGAGACACCTTTAAATCATCAACTAAAGCCCCTGCTTTTTGTGCAATGGCGTCGGGAAAGCCTCCTGCAGGTGTTGCCAAATTCATCCCCACACCAACAATTAATGACGAAAAATGTTGACTCTCAAAATCAATGACTGCTTCAGTTAAGATGCCCCCTACTTTTTTGTCACGATACAACAAGTCGTTAACCCATTTAAACTGTAAATCAATATCAAAAATACTTTTTACCATCTCAGCCACTGCAACCGCTGTACTCGTCGTCAGGCGTCCTGGATTAACCTGCGTACCAATTGGCAATGGCAAAGCAAACGTCACATATAAGCCTGTATCTTTTGGTGAAAAAAATTGTCGACCTAATCTGCCAACGCCGGCCGTCATTCTCTCACTAATAATCACAGTATTTTCTGTAATCTTCCCGGCTGATAGCATTTCTTTAGCATATATGTTGGTTGAATCAATCGTTTCAAAAACTTGTAGGGCGACATCATGTTTTAGATAACGCTGAATTGCCACCGCTGCAATTTTATGGCCAGGTAAATAACGATACCCTTGTCCACGATTACTTTCAATCGTGTAACCTTGTATTTCTAATTTCCGGACCGCCTTCCATATCGATGTTCTCGTTATATTGAGTTGTGTTGCAATCACTTCACCCGATACCCATTTTGCTTCTTGATCAACCAGTAACGCCAACAATTTATCAGCCGTGCTCATTATTTACCCTCCACATTAGTAACCTTGATTTTAATTAATAGTTAACTGATTTTACCATGTCAAAGATGAATTAAAAAATATAAAATATGAAATTACTATTGACAAATCATTATAAAAATATAAACTATAGTTAATAATTTAATATTAGCTTTTATCGAAACCGCCATACCATTTGTTTTGTTAAGAAAGTATTCTACTTGATGCGATGAATACCAAAACAGGCTATGACAACACATTCGATCGGCTTAGTATTGAAACGCAGTAGGTACTAACGGTTTGGTCTCACGTTATCGAGAACACCTGTGTTAGCAGGTTATGAGGACTCATCTTAATAGATGAGTTAAAAGTAAGGTGGGACCGCGATGAATCGCCCTTGCAAGCAATTAAGTTTGTTTGCAGGGGCGATTTTTTTAGTTAGTTAATACTAGCAAGGAGGCATTTATGGAAGGATTACCCGCAACAAGCCGTGATGAATTTGGTGAGGAATTGTTAATTAAACAAAGCATCGAACATCACTTTAATCTCATTTTAAATCAAGCACATTTTTTACCCATTGCCACCCCTTTTCTAGAAAAAGGTGAAACACTTCGTCCAGATAGCATGTATTTATCCGGAAAAGATGGTGAACTATTCACATTAAAATCTGATATGACACGCCCCTTGTCACGATTCTTAGCAACTAATCATATCAATTACCCTACTCATCTTTATTACTTTGGCGAAACTTTCACACCGCCAACACAATTATCGGGTCATTATAACCAACAGACACAGGCTGGTTTTGAAATTATTGGTGAGACCAGTTGGGCTGCCGAACAAGAAATCCTGCAACAGACATTGAATCTCATGGCAGAGCTAGATGTAACTGATTTGGAAATTGAATTGAGTGATGCAAAATTAGCAGATGCTGTACTGGCAACCTATCAGTTATCACCACAACAAATCACTTGTTTGAAGGATGCTTTATTTAATAAAAACATGACGCAATATCGTCAAAAGCTCAAAGCCTATCATCTTATCGACGATACTTTCTTAGTCAATTGGCCAATGGCCTTTGGATTACGAGGAGATGCGTTACTACCACTGCTACCCGATTCTCCCGAAATCAACGCAATGAAAACACACTGGCAAGAACTCATCAACAGCGTTAAAGCTTTCAACAGCAATATTAAAGTCCATGTTGATTTAGCTGCTCGACCACTAAAATCGTACTACACAGGAACAACGATTCGGACGTTTTCACAGCATGTTAGCGAGTATATCTTTAGCGGTGGCCGTTACGACCAACTACTTCAAGATCATCGTGGTTGCTTACTACCTGCTGTTGGTATCGGTATCAATGTTGATGCGCTAGCAACACTCAAAGCGCATACAAATAAGCAACAACCTGAAAAAGATAACTTAACCTTTGTTTTGGCAAAAGGCCGCGTTGAAAAGGCCGTTCGTCCGTTATTAAAAAACGCTGGCATTGACAATAGCGCACTAGAAAATCCTGAACGTAAATTAATTTTCCACTCTAACGATAACAAATTGACTTTTATTTTAGTTAAAGCCGATGATGTCGTGAAATATCTAGATGCCGGCATTGGTGATATTGGTATTGTCGGTAGTGATACGATGGCAGAACAACCTTTTAACCACTATGATTTATTAGATTTAAACGTGGCCCGTGCCCAGTTCGTCTTAGCCAGTACACATGACTTTCGCCATCATATTAATATGCGACCAAAAATTGCGACGAAATACCCCACGATTACACGACAATATTTCGATAAGCAAAACAAAGATATACAAATTATAAAACTCACTGGCAGTGTCGAGCTGGCACCGTTAACGGATTTAGCTGATGCCATTGTTGATATTTCACAAACTGGTACGACACTGAAAGAAAATAATCTAAAAGTGCTAGATGAACTCAACGATGTTTCAGCACACCTTATTGCTAATAGAATTAGTGTTCGACAACAACGCGCATTCTTTAATGAATTAATTTATAACCTATTAAATATATTGGAGCCTAACGATGAAAATTTATCAAAATCAATCAACTGATTCACTTATTGCAGATATTTCAAGTGTCACTAATCAAAGTATCCCTGAAGAAATTAATCGACGAGTTGCTGAGATTATTACTACTGTTCAAGCAAAAGGTGACCAAGCCCTTTTCGATTATTCACAGCAGTTTGACAACGTCACCTTAGACACACTACAAGTTGCCAAAGCAACGATACAAGCAGCATATAATGAAGTTTCTCCTACTGTCATTAGCGCTTTAGAAAAAGCAGTGATCAATATTACGAGTTTTCACGAACAAGAAAAGCGCAGTGGCTTTGTTGATATGCCCAAACCAGGTGTCATTCGTGGTAGCAAAGTAACACCCCTTAGCGCAGTTGGTGTTTATGTTCCTGGTGGTACTGCTGCTTATCCATCAAGTGTACTCATGAATGTTATTCCAGCCAAAATTGCCGGTGTTAAGCGTATTGTCATGGTGACACCACCGCAAAAGACAGGCATCGATCCCGCTGTTTTGGTTGCTGCTGATTTAGCTGGTGTGGATGAAATTTATCAAATTGGTGGTGCTCAAGCTATCGCTGCATTAGCTTATGGTACTGAAACGATCCCACAAGTAGATAAAATTACTGGTCCTGGTAATGCTTATGTTGCTGCTGCTAAACGTCTTGTTTATGGACAAGTGGCCATCGACATGATTGCTGGTCCATCTGAAATTGGTATTTTGGCTGATGATAGTGCAGATGCAAATGATATTGCAGCCGATCTATTGTCTCAAGCAGAACACGACGTGCTAGCACGGGCTATCCTAGTAACCAACAGCACAACATTAGCAAATAATGTTGAAGTTGCATTAACTGAGCAGCTCAAAACCCTACCACGAAAAGCCATTGCCCAAGAAGCTATCGATAACCGCGCTAGTATCATCATCGTACCAACTGTTGCAGAAATGTTCACCATTATGAATGCCGTTGCACCTGAACACTTAGAAGTTCAATTACCAGATCCTATGCAATATTTAGGTGATATCCAAAATGCCGGTTCTGTCTTCTTAGGTCGTTATGCATCTGAACCATTAGGGGATTACTTAGCCGGTCCTAATCACATTTTGCCAACTAGTGGTACCGCACGCTTTTCTAGTGCTTTAAGTGTCAGTGATTTTCAAAAACACATCCAATTCACACAATATGATCAACGTGCCTTGCAAGAAGATTATCAAGATGTTGCAGCTATTGCACGCCAAGAAGGTCTCGAAGCGCACGCCCGTGCAGTTGAACAACGCTTTAATTAAAGGAGAATAACATGCGCACAGCAACAATCACACGCCAAACCGGTGAAACAACCATTACAGTTCGTTTAGATCTTGATAATCCCGAAACAATTCAAATCAATACTGGTATTGGCTTTTTAGACCACATGTTAACCTTATTTGCAAAACACGGTCGCTTTGGTTTATCTGTCGAAGCAACTGGTGACTTGTATGTTGATAGCCATCACACAACTGAAGATATTGGTATCGTTTTAGGGCAAGCTTTCCGCGAAGCACTGGGTGACAAAGTTGGTATTGAGCGTTACGGACAACAATTTGTGCCAATGGACGAAACACTCAGTCGTGTGGTTATTGATCTATCCGGTCGCGCCTATCTTGTCTTTGAAACACAATTCACTGCGCCAGTACTCGGTACTTTTGAAACAGAGGTTGTAGAAGATTTCTTCCAATCATTTGCTGATAATCTAAAAGCAAATCTACACATTAGTGTCCTTTATGGCCGAAATACACACCACCAAATTGAAAGCATCTTCAAAGCTACTGGTCGTGCATTACGCCAAGCTATTACTATTAACCCAGAAATAAAGGGTGTTAATTCAACTAAAGGAGTCATTTAATGGCAAAAACTAATATCGCTGTCATCGATTATGGTGCCGGTAATATTCTCAATGTTCTCAAAGCCTTGTCATATATCGGTTTAGATGCAACATTCACCCAAAATCCTGATGATATTGCCAATGCCGATGCCATTATTTTACCTGGTGTCGGTGCCTTTGCCCCAGCAATGGCAGCGTTAAATCAACGCCAATTGATTGCACCAATTCAATCAGCAGTTCAACGTCAAATACCACTATTAGGTGTTTGTTTGGGTATGCAACTACTATTTGATAGTTCAACAGAACATGGTGACACGAAGGGCCTTGGTCTGATCCCCGGTGATGTTGTCCCCATCCCCACAGATTTAGGCGTCAAAGTACCACATATGGGTTGGAATAAAAACCACGTTACGCAATCTCACCCACTAGCTAACCCTATTGATGATGAATATACTTATTTCGTTCATTCTTACTATGCCAAAACGCAAGCAAAATATATTCTATCTGAAACCAATTATGGCATCGCCATCCCTAGTCTCGTTGGCTACCAAAATGTTTTTGGGGCACAATTCCATCCAGAAAAAAGTAGCACCATTGGCTTGGAAGTATTACGTCAATTCGGCCAATATGTTAACGCAAATAAGGAGTCCATATGATTATCCCTGCTATCGATTTATATCAATCTAAATCTGTTCGCCTCTATCAAGGCGATTTTGACCAACTGAGTATCATCAATGACAATCCCGTACAACAGGCAATGGATTTTGCCAATGCCGGCATTCAAAAATTACATCTTGTTGATTTAGATGGTGCCAAAGCAGGTCGCCCCATTAATCAAAAAATTATTGAAGCCATTGTGCAAACTACATCTTTGAAAGTCGAAATTGGTGGTGGTATTCGCGATGAAGCGACAGCTGATCAATGGCTATCAACAGGCGTTGATCGTATTGTATTAGGTTCGGCTGCTATTCAAGACCCTGATTTACTGTCTACTTTAATCCAAAAATACGGGCCAGATCGTGTTGTTGTTGGTGTCGATGGTAAAAACAACTTAGTGGCCACTGATGGTTGGCTTAAACAATCTCAACTCAGTTTCGGTGATTTAATTGCTGCAATGTTCGCACGTGGCGTTCGTGAATTTATCGTTACAGATACAACGAAAGATGGTACATTATCCGGTCCTAACGTTGCACTGTTGCAATCACTTAATATGCAATTCCCCAATGCTAATATTATTGCCAGTGGTGGTATTAGTAACATTGACGATATTATTACCCTTCAAAAAGCTGGCATTAATGATATTATCGTTGGGAAAGCTTTAGCTACAAATAATATCACCTTAGCTGAAATAACAGCCCTATCTAATCCCATTTCAGGGGGAAAATAAATGACATTAGCCAAACGTATTATTCCTGCCTTAGATGTCAAAGATGGTCAGGTTGTCAAAGGTATTCAGTTCCTTAATCTCACAACAATTGGTGATCCTGTTGAAATTGCGAAAGCCTACCAAGATCAGGGCGCGGATGAATTAGTTTTCTTAGATATTACAGCAACTTTTGAAAATCGAAATATTATGACATCAGTCATCCAAGCTGTGTCAAAAGAAGTTTTCATTCCTCTCACAGTGGGCGGTGGATTAAGAACGCTAGATGATATCAAAGCTATTTTCCATGCCGGTGCAGATAAAATTTTCTTAAATTCTGCTGCCATTCAAAACCCAACTTTAGTTCAAGAAGCGGCACAATTATTTGGTAACCAAGCAGTTGTTGGTGCCATTGATGCTCGCTTCAATGCTGAAAAACAATTTTATGAAGTCTATCGTGTTGGTGGCCGCCAAGCAACTGGAATCAATGCGTTAGATTGGGCTGAACAGCTTGTGTCATACGGTGCTGGTGAATTGCTTGTCACAAGCATGGATGCTGACGGTACCAAAAACGGTTATGATATTACCCTATATGATCTGCTCACCCAACGTGTTAATGTCCCCATCATCGCTAGTGGTGGTGCTGGTAAAACTGATGACTTTATTGATGTTTTTCAACAGACTAATGTCGATGGTGCTTTAGCCGCTTCTGTCTTTCATTATGGCGAAATTACTATTCCAGAGCTTAAGACCACACTACTAAAAAAGGAGATCCCTATTCGTGTTAAATAATCCACAACCAGACTTTTCAAAAAATGGCGGTTTACTACCAACTATTATTGTTGATAACAACACACAACAAGTACTGACCCTTGCTTACATGAATCAAGAAAGTTTTGAAAAAACACTTGAGACACAACAAACATGGTTTTACTCACGTTCTAGACAAACACTATGGCATAAAGGTGAGACTTCTGGACATACACAACAAGTCGTTTCATTGACCTTAGATTGTGATCAAGATACGCTGTTGGTCAAAGTAATTCCTAATGGTCCTGCATGCCACACTGGTAGCACATCATGCTTCAATCAATCTATTCCAATAAAAAAGGAGTCTTAAAAAATGGCACAACAAACATTATCGGAACTTTACGATCTCGTACGCTCACGCAAAGAAAATCCAATTGAAGGCAGCTATACGGACTACCTTTTTAACAAAGGACTTGATAAAATTCTTAAAAAAGTTGGTGAAGAAAATACCGAAGTTATTATCGGTGCGAAAAATACCAATGATGAATTAATTTTTGAAACAGCTGATTACCTTTATCATCTAATGGTATTATTAGTGGCAAAAGATATCCCACTTTCCGCAATTGAAGCTGAACTTGGTAGCCGTCTTGACCAACAATCACGTTTACACGAGCGCCCTAATATCGATAATCTTTAATCAGGAGTAGAGCCAATTATGAAACCCACCATTAAAAATATACAACCCTATGTAGCCGAAGCACCTGTTCAAGCTATCCAACAAGCCTACCATCTAGACCACATTGCGCGTTTATCAGCTAATGAAAACGTCTATGGTGCCAGTCCGAAGGTATATGAAGCACTACAACAACTTAATCAAGATGTCCTTAACTATTACCCTGATGGTAACGCCAATGATTTACGTCAAGCGCTGAGCCAATTAACTGGCATTGCTGATGAAAAATTCTTATTTGGTAATGGTGCTGATGAACTGATTAGTTTGATTAGCCGCGTCTTCCTAACATCTGATAGTAATATCGTTATTCAGGCGCCTACTTTTGGTGCTTATCGTACCGAAGCCAATATTGAAGGTGCTGAAGTACGTGCCATTCCCGTTTTTGAGCAAAATGGTCATACTGATTTTTCTGGGATGCTGGATGCCATTGATGAAAAAACTAGTTTAGTTTGGTTAGTTAATCCCAATAATCCAACCGGTGTCTTTGAACCGGTAACTGATATTGAAAATTTTCTCAATCAATTACCATCAGACGTCGTACTTGTTGTTGATGAAGCTTATTATGATTTTGTTAACAATCAAAAAGCGACTGCTTTGCCACTATTAGCAACTCATGATAATTTAATTGTTGTACGGACACTTTCAAAAGCCTATGGCTTGGCTAACCTTCGCATTGGCTGGTTAGCAACTAATGCAACGATTCACCGTGATATTAATGCCATTCGAGCACCATATAATCTATCTTCTTATCAGATTGCTGGTGGTGTTGCTGCTATTGAAGATCAAGATTATTTGCAGAAAGTAGTCGCTGGTATCCAAGATGAGCGAACAAAATGGCTAGCAGTTTTAGATAGCCTCAATGTTCCTTACTATGTTTCAGATACCAACTTCCTTTGGTTTAAAGTTGCTGACGCCAAACGATTAGGTGAACAATTATTATCACAGGGTGTTCAAGTGAATAGTCGTCTTAATCCACAATGGATTCGAATTGCAATCGGTTTGCCTGAAGATAATCTTCTTGCTCAAAAAATTACCAGTAAATATATTCACACTGCAGCACAATAAATATCAATAAAAAGAGTATCCCTAACACTACATGGCATACTTTTTTTTATTTTCATTATTTCACGCCATAAACCATTGATTTTGTATATAATAAAGCTATTAATCATGGGGGAATTTTATGCATTTAATTGAATCTATTAACCGGCGGATACCTTTTCGTTATTGGGTATTGCTCATCAGCATCATACTCATTGTATTATTACATCATTTTATGTCGTTACTACTACTGACAACGATTTTCGCCTATCTCGCGATGACCTTAGCTAAGTATATCGGCCGTTATTCAAAGCTTTCGCACGGTTTATCCGTCACTATTGTCTATCTTATTGTCATGACTGCGTTAATTTTAGGTATCAAACATGGTGCTTCTACATTGATTCAGCAAGTAGACAGCATGATTCATCTCGCACAACATATTAATTGGCACAAAAATGGTATTTTGAATGAGATTTACAAAAATGGCCATCAATATACTTCATTTATTAGTACGAACCAATTAATTAATACTGGGTTGTCACAACTAAGTCACTTCGGGCACATTATTTATGAATTAATTTTGGCCCTACTCTTTAGCTTTATTTTTAGTATTACTTATCCCAAACTTAGAAATTGGGGCAAAAACTTCATCAATAGTCCCTTTAAAATGTTCTTTGGTGAATTTTATATTATTGCCCATCGTTTTATTACAATTTTGGGTAAATTGTTTGAAGTACAACTGATCATTTGTGTCATCAATACAACATTAATGATTAGTGCACTAGCCATATTACAATTTCCTTATTTATTAGGCTTTAGTATCATGATTTTTATTTTGGGATTAATTCCAGTTTTCGGTGTTATCATATCCTTAATTCCATTAACTGTTACTGCGTTCATTATTGGTGATTGGCACACTGCCTTGGTGATCATTCTATGGGTTGCCTTTATACATTTATTGGAATCCTATTTCCTACATCCACACCTAATGTCACAAAAAACACATATGCCAATTCTAGTGATCCTTATAAACTTAATTATCATGGAACGCTTATTAGGCGCCTGGGGATTAATTGTTGGACTGCCTATTTTAACCTTTTTACTAGACTTCTTTAGAATTCAAAAATTTAATGATTGATATGAAAAAAGCCCCTTCATGGGGCTTTTTATGTTGTCTATGTTTATTAACTGTAATCCTAATCAGGTAAAATTTTTTTCAACTCCATTGCCTTTTCCCACCAATCAATATCATATTGATCTCGATAACCCACTAAAAGATTAGATGGCTTTGGTACTGGTAAAAAATGTTTAATTTTAATATGGTACGCTGCTTCTATCAGTGTTTTTTTATAACTCTCCGGAACATCCCAATGATCTAAAAATTTTACATTTTCTTGATAATTATATTCATGTGCTAATATTAAAATATTCGGATTAAACTTTTTATTAATTAATTCTTGATCTGGGAAACTAACAAAATGGCCGTTGTTAATATCATTTACAAGATCAAAAATAGTCCAGTTCATCGCATAACGTTTATTATTAAATAATATAACACCAGAATTAATATACTTTGAAGAATCAGAAATTTTATATATTTTATTATAATGTTGCAAAGCATCTTTGTCTGAACTATTTAAATAATGAAATATATCTAAAACTCCAGCAACAGTAGCGTTTTCTATTTGATCAAACACTTCATGGATATCAGTATAAATCAACGTATCAGCATCTAAATAAAGCATTGTATCAAATTCTTGAAACTCTATGGGGATACCCAATCTTAAAAAAGTTACTGCTGGAAATCGTTCTGAAATATTATTATTAATTTGATTAATCCATTTTGGAAACCGCCAAAATGATATTTTGATTTGTGGCTTACCATTTAAAATGGGTAGTTGGCGTATGGTGGATTGTTGATAATCAAATGTTTTATCTGTGAAAACTAAAATATCTAATACTTCTTCAGAAATATAATGATCGATAATAGATTGAATGGATACAGCTACCAGCCATTCATAGTGACCACTGTAAGTATAGAACACAGCTTTTTTCATTGAAAACTATTCCTCTCTAAATTTATGAGCCAACTAAATTTAATAGATAGTTCAAATACCATCTACTATCATTTAACAAAAATTTGAAGAATAATGGTAATTAAGCCAGCTAATATACCTGCAGCCACCACAACAGCTAATAGTATTTGTATTTTTTCATATTTATATTTTTTCTTTTTGCTTTTTATCGGTTCATACCGTATTCGGCTCAGACGTTCATCAATTGATTTTTGTATTGGATCTTGTATAAAACTATCTCTATTATTTTTGTCACTTTTATGATTCCTAACATCTCCACCCATTAACCTATACCATTTTGATAATCCATACTGCTACTTTGATTAACATATTTTTGTTGCTTTTTTAATTCTGATAATAAATATGAATGACTGTCTAGGCATTCCTTTATTACATTAATCAACTCTACACTGTTCTTTTGATCGAATATATGCTCAGGTGATATAAACTTTTTATTGTGTATAGTATTTTTAAAAGTTAACACTAACATCCCATTTAAATAAGCTTGCCGAACAGCATACTTTATTTCTATTCCATGGTTAATATCCAAATAGAACGAACATTTTTCAAACAAATGACTAGCATCACCTTCTTTAATGTTTGGATATAGTACCACATTATGATAATTAGATAGCTCCATTAACTTGGACGACATTTCCGTAAGAGCAGCAATGTGAAAATTTATTTTCGGCAGTGACTCAATAATTGTACTAATTGCTTCAATACTATCGGAATTTGTTAGTATCAGTACATCTAATTTTTCTCGATTAATATTTCTTATTGGATATATAAAGCCTAAGTACGATATTTTATTTATTAGGTCTGGGTATTTCAACTGTATATTTTGATAATCACTTTTATTTTGAAATATTACTTTTTTAGTCCTATTGGGATTCCGTAATAGCGTTATCATATTGCCCGGTAATTTGAAGTCATTAGGCAACGACTCTTGCCAAAATAAAATATCATCCCCTGGTTTAGATAACTTATACGAAACAAAAAATGGGATAGATAAAGAATTATATAAAATACGATCTATATTACCAAATACCTTATTCAAATAGAAATTTACAAATTCTACACGTGATTTAAAAAGATGAATTTGTTCATGTGTATTTAAAATAATATCTTTAGTCATATGATTTTCAACGATAACTTCATAATGACCATTATTATAATAAGTAGTCATTGTTGGCTGCTTGTTTAAATTATAACTAGTACGAGCAAATTTGATACCAAGTTTACTATAGTGATCAACAATGCGAATATTACCATCTAAATCCAACCATTCTACCCTTTGAACATAGCGTTTATTTGTTATATTGGGAGCGTAAACAATACTAGCTCTTTTATTATTATCTTCATAAATGGCAGCGCCATTATTATTTCCACGAATTTCCCAAAAATCAGGACATTTAACCTGATTAAAATATAAAGGTTCTCCTTCCCCTTTATAGATACTTGCATAATAGGCAAAGGGGGACGTTACATCGTCTGGTAAAAATCCATTTTCATCAATGACCACAGTTGGATGAGTATACCCAGACAATTGTAACGATTGATGAAGATCAATACTTTCTTGCGAGTAATTATCAAATAAGTTAATCATTTAACACCTACTTCATTAATTAGTATTTGCCATCTTTTCTCAACTTCCTTTACCAAATATTTCTCAGCAATCTTATAAGAATTCTGAGAAAAATCAGATAAATCATGTTGCTCAAATAACGTGATAATTTTATTACTTAATTGTACAGCGATGTCCTCTACATCACATGACTTATTAAAAGGAATTAAATACCCATTTTGATTATTTTTAATAAATGTTTGATTACCATAGCGAACATTAAAACCAATCATAGGTAACCCTGATCCAACAGCTTCCATTAGGGTTAACCCGAAGCCCTCACTGGTAGAGGCTGAAATATAAGTATCATATTTTTGATAAATATGTTCTAAATCAACGTGTCCTCTTAATTTTATATAATTCTGTGCACTATTATCTTCAATAATTTTTTTAAGCTTTTGATTTTCTCCACCTTCCCCGTAAATATCAAAAGTAAGATCTGGTATATATTTTTTTGACTTAATTACCGCCTTTATCAACCAGTCCACATGCTTTTCAGTTGCTAATCGAGAAGCCGTAATCAGTGAATGTTTTTTTCTATTTTCTAGAGGGAAGTACAATTGTTTCAAGTTACCGACAGGAATATCAAATATTCTGGGGTTTAGTTTCGTATATTTTGAAAAATGATACTCCAGTAACTTTTTTTGTGCTAAAGTTGCTGTAATAAAAAAATCAATATTATCAGCTTGATCAAATTGATACTCATAAAAATTATTCCACAAAATATTTTTTGTATCAGTTTGATTTTCATTAAAATGTTCTGCATGAACAACAACACCTACTTTAGCTGGTGCACTATATTTTAATATCGTACTTCCTATATTTGTCGCACGATCTAAAATAATAATATCCTGCGTTGTGAAATTAAAACATTTCAACATATATGCAAGCAAGCCTTCTTTTCCATAAATAATTTGATTTTTAAATTTAAAAACAGAGTTTTTCCCATCAACTATTTCTTCAAATGCTATCGAACCATTTTGGTTAAAAAAATGACGTTCATATACATAGGCTTTGTTATCTTTAGGTGCATAATACTCTGAAAATAATTTAGTATATGTGTAATAATCCTTTCGAATTAATTTTCCATGAGAAACAAATTCTGCACGTTCCACCGATTCTTTATTTTTTTTATCCAAATAGGCTGTTATAATTATGTCATCTTTTTCAAAGAAGTATCGAATATAATTTTTACCACGTTCTATGCGATCAAACGTTGTGGGAAATGTAGATTCTAATTGATTCAATGAATATGAAGTGGGTGCAACCTTAATATCAGAAAAATACTGATAAATCCAAATAATTTCATCATCAAAGAAACCAATATTATGCGTAAGGTGCTCAATATTATCACTTGTAATGAGATCCATAAAAATAAACTTTGCCGGTTGCCCCAATTGTCTAAAAATTTCTGCACGATATAATTGTGCATATTCTACCCCGCTACTAGCCCAACCGATACCTAGATTAAAATTATAAACTGTCATATCTACCTCCTTTTTAATCTAAACTAGTCTTATGGAAAAACAATCGTAATTTCACCATTTGATTTTCGTTTAATTGTACTCAACATAATATTCTTTAAGACTAATTGATCAACTTGATGGCGCATTTGTTGATAAGATACAATTGCTTCTTTTTGATATTCATAAAGTGGGTTCTGTTGTGAAAATTTTCTATTAATCACTACGAAACGTAACTGCTGTAAATTATCAACTTGTTCAATCCAACCAGTATCAATGGCTTTTAAAATACAAACTCGCTGAAAGTCAACTGTTTGAGTAACGGAACCGATCATTCTTCTTTTTTCTTTTAATTCTCTCTTTACTATCTCAATTAAACTTTGTTCAACATTATCGGGATCATAATGTTCTAAAATATCATCATTATTTTTCAAATTATAGTTAATATTGTCCAGAATATATCTTTTAAGTATGTTTATTGTCAAATTGTGAGTATACTTACCTAAAAAGTGTTCAATCGCACGTCTACATGCATTAATTATTTCGCTATCTAACATATCTGTTGTCCGCAATAATTTATTTCTTTCACTGTATACTAACTTACGTTGAACTCTCATACTTTCATCAAATTCTAGTGAATTCAAGCGAGATATACGTCCCTGACTCTCTTCAGAAAATTGAGCTTTATCTACAACCCTTTTAAAACGATGTTGCGTCAACTCACGTGGTTTCTTTATGTTTACTTGACCCGAAAACTTCTTATAATATCGAAGAGTACGTTCAGAACCACGTTTAATAATGATATCATCTTCTAGACTAACAAAAAATTGACTGAATCCTGGATCCCCTTGACGTCCTGAACGACCACGAAGCTGTAGGTCTATTCGCTTACTAGTCATACGCTCTGTGCCAATGACAACTAGGCCTCCTAATTTAGCAACACCATCACCTAATTTGATATCAGTGCCTCTGCCTGCCATTGATGTTGCAACTGTAACAGCTCCTAACTTCCCTGCTTCAGCAATAATTTTAGCTTCTTTAGCAGTATTCCTTGCATTTAAAACATTATGAGTAATCCCTTCTCGCAATAACATTTGAGAATAAATTTCAGATATTTCTACTGATCCAGTAGCTAATAACACCGGTTGCTGCTTTTTATGACATTCCTTGACCAAACTAATTGAGGCATATAATTTTTCAGGTAAGGTAACGTAAATTTTATCTGGTAAATCTTTTCTAATGATGGGTTTTCGGCTTGGAATAGAAATAACATTCATGTTATATGTCTCAATAAACTCCTCTTCATTATCCTTTCCAGTACCTGTCATTCCAGATAATTTTTTAAACATTCTAAATAAGTTTTGGTAAGTAATGGACGCCATTGATCGTGTTTGTTCTGTAATGTCAAGATGCTCTTTAGCCTCGATAGCTTGATGCAAACCCGATTGTAATTTTGTACCAGCCATAATTCGCCCATTCTTTGTATCTAAAAGTTTAATCTCCTGATCATCAACCACATAATCTTGATTTAATTTAAATAATTCATGGGCTTGTAAAGCTAATTCTATATGTCTAATTAGAAGATAATTATCATTAGAAAATAAATTTTCTTTTTCAAAAAAGCGTTTTGCCTCACAAATACCTTGCCTAGTTAACCACACATGTTTTTTTTCTTCATCCAATTCATATCCAATATTCTCAGAAAGTGTTGCCACAAATTGATTAGCAATCTTAAATAGGTTAGATTGTACTCGAGGGGATCCGGAAATGACCAATGGTGTTTGTGCATAATCTAACAAAATGGAATCGACTTCATCTAAAATAGCATAATTAAACGGACGCATATATTGATGACTCTGACGATCCACTAAATTTTCTTGTAAATAATCAAATCCAACTGCATCGTTGGTGGTATACAATATATCAGCCTGATATATTTTCTTTTTTTCATCAACACTGTATTGATGATTAGAGTTTTCACTTACACCTACTGCAACGGTCAGACCCAACCATTCATATACTTTTCTCATTTCTGTGGCATCACGTATGGCTAAATAACTATTTGTAGTAATCAACATGACACCATTACCAGTTAATGCGTTTAAATAAATTGGCAACGTAGCAGTTAATGTCTTTCCTTCCCCTGTTTTCATTTCCGCAATATTACCCTGATGTAGTACTATAGCACCTAATATCTGAACATCATAAGGAAACTTTCCAATAATTCTCTTATCTGCTTCCCTAATCGTTGCAAAAGCTTGTGGTAATATATCATCTACCCTTACTCCGCTTTTTAATTTTTGCTTTAATATTGTTGTCTGCTGCTTAAGATCCACATCTGACATTTCAGACATTATTACTGCCCATCTATTCACTTTTTTCAATATTTTTTTTATTTTTCTTAAACGTACATTGTCAATATTAAACATATTTTCCTCTTCAATTGTTGACAAAATCAATATACTTTTGTAAGCGTAATGATTTGTCCAAAATCATGTCAACACATTTCAAAGTTGATTCTAATGCTGGTACTTGGTAGTAAATCTTTGTAAAAGATTTATCAAAATTTGAAGTATTTTGATTAAATTTTTGGTAACCATCCGTATAGATCATATCCCTAGTAGATTTTAATCTTCCGTAATCAGAAGTAACATAAGCATTACTATAGTCAAACTTACTTGAATAATACATGGCAGCATTACTCGATATTGGTCCATAACCAATAAAGTTAATGTTAGAAATTTCGTAACGTGTATGTAAGTGTTCTATTGTTGACAAAATAGCTTCTTCGTACTGATTACTCATATAAAATTGAGCATATAATCTGTTACTGGTAACATGAATAACATCAGAAAATTGTTTAATTAATTTTTCTTGAACATATGCTACTTTGCCTCCTACTGGCTCTGTAAACAATACTTGTAAGCATTGTGAATCTGAACTTTCGTTTAATATATTGGACATAAGCAATCCATTACGTTTGCAAAGCTGATTTTCACTATCTTGTAAATGATTCTCAATTACTAAGTTATGAAAAATAATCTTTTGTAATCCTGCATTAATTAATGAAATTTTATAATAATAAGCATCATCAGGATAAGTAAATGTACCACTTGTCATTTTTACGATTACAATATTAATGATTTTATCGTAATAATCGTAGAATGCTAATTCTATGTAAAGTGTATTATTAGGCATAGATGATGCATTTAAATAAATATTATATTCACATCCCTTTTCTAGTAGAGGTAGCTGGACAGCTGAACGTTGTCCTTGATAATTCCCTAAAGAAGTCCAAGAGTGCAGGCAACTACCAGCAGGAAATAAATTATTTTCAAAAACAACATAATCCTTAGTGACATAATTTATTTTTGATCCATATATATATGTTTTCCCAATATTGTGTTGCCAATAAATAACAAAATTTTGCTTATCCATACTTTATTGTCAGCCTCTTTGAAAATTTTCAGCTAATATACGTTGATATTGAGATAAAAACCAACTATTGATTGCAGCTGAATTGTCATTATGGCGACCTGGAATACCTTTACTAATTACAATAGCTTTACTATCACTTAACTTTTCAATCAAATTTTGATATGCATTAGCATCATAATCATCGTTTTCCATGTAAGCAATAGCAAATCTAGTGTCATCAAAATTAGCCTTATTAAAACTATTCCAGAATCGCTGATTCAAGCGTTCTATATTATCACTCGACGTTCCGTCCTCCATAGCAAGCAATAAATCTAACGAAGTTGGAAAAATATTTGGTCTGATTAATTTTTCATTCGTTGCGATATCTCCCAAATTTACTAAAGGTTTTCCAACAATAACAGTTGCAGGTTTTATTATACTAGCATAGTATAATGCCCCAAATGTTCCCATAGATAGACCAGATAGGATAAGTTCCTTTCTAGTAAATCCTAGCTCAATTAATTTTTGAGAAATTGTGGAACTAATATGATTTTCAAGCTCATCACTACCACAATAAAATGCTCCACCCTCAAGACGAGGATCTGTAATTAATAAAAAAGGTGCCCCCAATTTTTTCATCATCCAATATCCTTCAAAACCCTCTGCGGAACGATAACCAGAAAAATATACATTGAGTGGTGGCTTCATGTCACCAGGATAAAAATAGGACATTATTTCTTCCTGATTGCTATCAGCAAAACGTTCTCCACCTAAAACAAACTGACCAAATTTACTTCTTGAAAGACGGTTATGTAAATTTCCTATCTTAATCGTACCTTCACCTTGTATCTGTAAAGATAGTGCCAAATAATAAGATGTATTTGCATGGTTTTCAATAAGTAAAGGCAATTTCATTTGACTATCTTTTATTAGCCATTGCTTTAAAATATTAGAACTCCCTTGTTCAATCATTTGTACACTTAGTCCAAGCTTAATACTAGGATCAGTTTTATGTTCTAACCATAGTTCATGATTATAATCAGAATTTGCTGGAATATTATATTGCCACGATAATGTTGGTGTTAGCGTTGCTCCAAATTTACCCTTAAGCACTAAATTAACATGTCCATTATATTGAATTTGTCCTTTAAAATTAGGTGATATTTGAATACTACTAACATCCATCTTATCGCCGTACTGTCCTTCAAAAAAATATTTAACTAAATCATATAGGACTTTTTGCATATTCCTTATATCAATTTTTTGTGCTTTATATTTATCAAGTAATGTTATTAGTTGTGAATTTTCAACTAATTGTTCTTTATCAACCAAAATAGTATATGGGTTAGCTATTTTAAAAATCATCTCGTAATCTTGTAGAGTATCTACATCAGTCAATAGAATCACATCAAATTCAGGATTTTTATTTTCTAACAAATTATAAATATAATCCGATACACATTTGTTAGATGTAAAAAACCAGTTAATAGGTTGATCTGTTAATTCAGGTTTATTAGTCCAATTATCATTTCCAATCTGTAGCACACGAATTACTTTTTTATTCATATTTTTCACCTAATATACTTTTCCACTTTGTTATTATTGAGCCATTTGTATATTGAGAAATCTTTTGTACGGAATAAACTAGTGCTTCATTCCAATGACGTAAACCATTGAGATAATATTCAATACTTTCTTTTAATTCAGATAAATTATTTATAATTAGACCGTTTTGTTTATTAACAACATATGGGGATTCTGTAAGATTAATTTGCGGAATACCTGCACTGATACCACCAATTTGAGCATAAATATTTGGTTTATCGCTCACATCAATGATTAATCGGGTATTTTTAAATGTTTGAATAATATCATTCTCTGTTCTAATTTGCTTAATATTTATACGTTTATACAAATCAATAATTGTCTTCTGTTGCTCATCTTCGCCGGAGTAGTTAGTGATATACTTATCGATTTTATTTTCATCAGTTTGATCATTAATTTGCATATACTTTAAAATAATACTTTGATTGACATTAAAATATTTTGCGAAAGCCGTCGTAATATAATTTTCAATTTTTGCTACTTCGTTTTCTTCAATACAAGCAATGTCTAAATAAAT
The DNA here is from genome assembly GCF_004354645.1 of Leuconostoc fallax. Classification (NCBI taxonomy): domain Bacteria; kingdom Bacillati; phylum Bacillota; class Bacilli; order Lactobacillales; family Lactobacillaceae; genus Leuconostoc; species Leuconostoc fallax. Next base: position 71,449 of record NZ_PUFI01000016.1, read on the forward strand.
TAGTTGGTTTTCTATCATAGAATTTAATAATATATTTAATACATTATCTAATTTGCTGGGTGGAAGTTGCTGTATAAATAAAAATATTTTCAATTCTTTATACTGCTGACTATTTCCTAATTGAAATCTAGCATCGTATGGCGGTACATGTTGTAATTTACTTAACAAAGCATGGTTTCCCTCCTCAACAATAAGGTTCTTTATTTTATTTAATTGCCACTGTGTATCTACAATTGTTAAATCTGCAACGGATAATACATTGATTAATTCTTGTTTATTCTCGGCATAATTATATCTATTTCTAAAAAATGATAAAACAATCTGTCCTGGTCGATTTTCCAAGTTTAATAATAATTGATTGTACTTAGAATTAGATGCCACCACCAGCACTGAATTCTCAAGCTCGTCTGAATAGCCAAAATGATTCTCAATCATTTCTTTTATAAGCTCATTTAAACTAGAATAATTATCATATTTAAATCGATTTTTAATCATCGGATTAACAATAATATTTTCTAAATTAGACACGTAGTTTATACGTACTTGCCATATACCTAATAAATCTAAATAATCTTGATATGATTTCTCACCATTCGTAAAGTAAATAATACTAGATAGAAATCCCCTGTCATCAAAAAGAAGTTTTTTTTGTATTTGTTTATTATCAAAATAATTTATTTCTGATAACTGCCCCCCAATACCAAAAGAAATATTAGCATACATTCGTTGATTAATTACTACATTAATACGAAATGGTGTATAAATAAATTCTGCGTGATCAGGCCACTCAATATCAGTAAAATCAAGTAGCTTATGACTAACATTCTTTATGTTTTGTATTTCATCAAATACAGACCAATATTCTTTTACAAATAAATTCTTCTGGTACAGAAAATATCTTATCTGTGGCGAATATTCCAGAATTATTGTCTCCAAATCTTCATGTGCTATTTCAAACATTCTAATTTGATTGACAGTGTCATCAAAAGTCGTTAGTGAATTTCCCTTATTCCAATATGGTACAAAATAAAACATGTAATTCCATTGCTCCTAAATAAATATTAATTTGATACAAAAGATAAATTACTACTCAAAAAATAATGCATCATAATTATTTTTAGTGAGTAATGCACCTATTTGATCATTAATATTAATTATTAAACTAACCAAAATGATTACAGATCCCACTGCAAGTGCATACTGAGTATATTGTTGATCAATAACACCTAGATATAATGGTAAGCCAGCTACGATAATCATATATATTGCACCAACCGATGATAATCTGAACACTATTTTGGTGATATACTCTTGGGTTTCTTCCCCAGGCTCAACATTATTAATATAGTCACCACTTTGTTGTAAATCCTCTGCAATTTGCTCTGGATTTATATTAATAAATGCAAATCCAATAGATAGTATAAAAAGAATAATAATGTAAGCAGTTACACCTATCGGTTGTGTAATATTAGTATTTATTAATAAATACTCAATTATAGTGTTGTTAGGTAGCCAATAATCCAGTGCCTGCAAAATATATTGCGGCAAAACAAGCAGTGTCATACTGTACATTAGGGGCATTCCCCCAGCTGGATTAATTTGAATTGGTAAATATGAACTATGATAAAAAGTTGTATTAATCATTATTTTTCTAATAGGTACTCTCCGTTGTGCCCTTTGAAATGTAACTGTTAACAGTACCAAAAAGATCACACCACTACTAATAACAGCAATCTTAACTAACAAAGTGATATCGAAACCACTAATTATATTTTCCACAATATATTGCGTTACATATGAAGGCCAGTTGACTATCATACTGGCTAAAATTAATATTGTTGGTCCACCAACGCCTAATCTTTCATTCATGTTTGATAACCAAATTAGAAATACAGCACCTGTCACCATAATAAGACTAATAGTAAGCATTGCACCAAATTTTGATTGCCCAAAAATACTGATATCATAACTAAATTTAAGATTATTCACTATTGCTATTGACTGTATAAACCCAATAAGAATGGCTAATATCATTTTTAAAAAGAATGCATGTTCCAAAGGTAACTTATTAAGATCAAACTTTTTTGTCATAGTTATTACTCGCCATAAAATTAAAGCGGACATCCACGGGCCAAGTCCCAAAGAAAATAAAGACATTCTACTTATATCACCACCAGTTGTTCCACTAACAATTTGAAGTAAATACTGATTATTTAAAAATTGCAATAAATATTTTATATTAACACCAGGAATTAATATGTTTCTCCCAAGTAGAAAAATGAAAACAATCAAACTAGTCCATGCAATTTTTTTGAGTAAATATATATTGTTCGTATTCTTTCTTTTCAAAACAAACTCCGGACTTATTTTATATAAATTTATAAATATGTACTATTGAAACGGCCTCAATATGTTATTAAGGCCGTTCCAATAATATTAAAGTTGGCTATTTATCATTTTTGTTTTTTCTGGATTTTTTAAATATTGCTAACCCAGCTAATAGACCAAAGCCAGTAAAAGTTAGCCCATTAGATTTTGCGGTTCCTGTATGTGGCAAAATCTTATTTTCATGTTCATGATCTTTTGCAAACTCTGAACCAGATTGTGATTCACTCGTGCTTACTGATTCTGAGCCAGATACGGATTCGCTTGTACTTACTGATTCAGAACCGGATACAGATTCGCTTGTACTAATTGATTCTGAGCCAGATACGGATTCACTCGTACTAATTGATTCGGAGCTAGAAATAGATTCGCTTGTACTTACTGATTCTGAGCCGGATACGGATTCGCTTGTACTTACTGATTCTGAACCGGATACGGATTCACTCGTGCTTACTGATTCTGAGCCGGATACGGATCCACTCGTACTTACTGATTC
>NZ_PUFI01000014.1:0-2500 GCF_004354645.1 Leuconostoc fallax
AGTAAAAAAGAAAAGGGGGTAAAAAGGGCGAAAAAAGGGAAAAAAGGTGTTGACGGTAGCGCACAGGGTTGGTATAGTAATATATGTTGTTTGGCGGAAACGTCAAGCAGGCCAACGGATTGAGCGACTAGGGCGCACCAAGAAATGCAAAAACATTTCAAAAAGGTGTTGACAAGCGTTTGATTAGATGGTAAGATATAAAAGTTGTTTCGTAAGGAAACAACGACATCGCAAGATGTCAGGTAGCACATTGAAAACTGAACAAAACTTTGATAAACAAATGTGTCGGGTCACTATTTTACGAAATAGTGTAAAGAAACAATTTGCGAAGTCAATTCGTAACAAACAATAAACGGATACGCTATAGCAATATAGCAAGTCAGTTAACATTGAAGAGCAATCTTCAAACTTTTAAAATGAGAGTTTGATCCTGGCTCAGGATGAACGCTGGCGGCGTGCCTAATACATGCAAGTCGAACGCTAGTCGCGGACCTGATCACTTCGGTGAGACGTAAAGCATATGGCTAGAGTGGCGAACGGGTGAGTAACACGTGGACAACCTGCCTCTAAGCAGGGGATAACATTTGGAAACAGATGCTAATACCGTATAACAACGCATTTCGCATGAAGTGTGTTTAAAAGGGGCTTCGGCCTCACTTAGAGATGGATCCGCGGTGCATTAGTTAGTTGGTGAGGTAAAGGCTTACCAAGACGATGATGCATAGCCGAGTTGAGAGACTGATCGGCCACATTGGGACTGAGACACGGCCCAAACTCCTACGGGAGGCTGCAGTAGGGAATCTTCCACAATGGGCGCAAGCCTGATGGAGCAACGCCGCGTGTGTGATGAAGGCTTTCGGGTCGTAAAGCACTGTTGTATGGGAAGAATAGTTAATGTAGGAAATGATGTTAATGTGACGGTACCATACCAGAAAGGGACGGCTAAATACGTGCCAGCAGCCGCGGTAATACGTATGTCCCGAGCGTTATCCGGATTTATTGGGCGTAAAGCGAGCGCAGACGGTTCGTTAAGTCTGAAGTGAAAGCCCACAGCTCAACTGTGGAATGGCTTTGGAAACTGGCGAACTTGAGTGCAGTAGAGGCAAGTGGAACTCCATGTGTAGCGGTGGAATGCGTAGATATATGGAAGAACACCAGTGGCGAAGGCGGCTTGCTGGACTGTAACTGACGTTGAGGCTCGAAAGTGTGGGTAGCAAACAGGATTAGATACCCTGGTAGTCCACACCGTAAACGATGAGTGCTAGGTGTTAGGAGGTTTCCGCCTCTTAGTGCCGGAGCTAACGCATTAAGCACTCCGCCTGGGGAGTACGACCGCAAGGTTGAAACTCAAAGGAATTGACGGGGACCCGCACAAGCGGTGGAGCATGTGGTTTAATTCGAAGCAACGCGAAGAACCTTACCAGGTCTTGACATCCTTTGAAGATGTTAGAGATAATATTGTTCTCTTCGGAGACAAAGTGACAGGTGGTGCATGGTCGTCGTCAGCTCGTGTCGTGAGATGTTGGGTTAAGTCCCGCAACGAGCGCAACCCTTATGTTTAGTTGCCAGCATTTAGTTGGGCACTCTAGACAGACTGCCGGTGACAAACCGGAGGAAGGCGGGGATGACGTCAGATCATCATGCCCCTTATGACCTGGGCTACACACGTGCTACAATGGCGTATACAACGAGTTGCGAACCGGCGACGGTAAGCTAATCTCTTAAAGTACGTCTCAGTTCGGATTGTAGTCTGCAACTCGACTACATGAAGTCGGAATCGCTAGTAATCGCGGATCAGCATGCCGCGGTGAATACGTTCCCGGGTCTTGTACACACCGCCCGTCACACCATGAGAGTTTGTAACACCCAAAGCCGGTGGGCTAACCTTCGGGAGGTAGCCGTCTAAGGTGGGACAGATGATTAGGGTGAAGTCGTAACAAGGTAGCCGTAGGAGAACCTGCGGCTGGATCACCTCCTTTCTAAGGATAAACGGAAACCGACGCTGACTTAAATGTCAAATTTGTAATCAAAAGTTTTGTTTAGTTTTGAGTGTGGTACTTTTAAATAGGTATCATAGTCAAGAATGCCTATGGGGAATTAGCTCAGCTGGGAGAGCACCTGCTTTGCAAGCAGGGGGTCAGCGGTTCGATCCCGCTATTCTCCATAGCCGATGTCGTAAGATGTTGGCGTGATGAACATTGAAAACTGAATAGTAACAAATTCTTTTTTTGAAAGATATCGAAAGATATCAAAAAAATTGAACCGAGAAACAACATCAAGTTCTTTAATAAAGAACGGTTTAATCGCAGGTTGTGTTAAAGCAACCAACTCATAAACTGATCGATAGCACTGTGAGGTGTTATCCGGTTAAGTTAATAAGGGCGCATGGTGGATGCCTTGGCACTAGGAGCCGATGAAGGACGTGACTAACTACGATAAGCTTCGGGGAGCGGTAAGTACGCTATGATCCGGAGATTTCCGAATGGGGAAACCTAACATC